>NZ_JBHJZS010000027.1:0-43389 GCF_042271185.1 Microbacterium sp. NPDC055910 | reverse complement strand
TCCCGAGGACGACCTCGAGGCGACACGGCTGGTCGCCCGGCGCGGGGCCGAAGCGGCCGCACCGGTCGATCCAGGAGACGCCGGAGCGGACACCGACCTCGATGACGCGACCCGGCTCTCGCGCCGCGCCGCGCGGGAGGAGGCTGAGATCGCCGGTCCCCGGCGGACGACAGCCGGGGACCTGCCCGAGGTCGATCCCGACGAGGGATCGACCGTCGTCGTGCGACGCGAGTCGCGGCGTCGCGCCGACCTCGCCGCAGCGGGCCACGAGGCGATCGAGGACACCGTGCTCACACGTGGACACGGCCCGTCCGTGCCGGGAGGCGCCGTCCGGTCGGCGCCCCGCCGCGAGGAGACCGCGCCTGCCGTGACGTACGGTCCGCGCGCCGCGGAGCCCGCACGCGTGACGCGCGCGGCGGCACCGGTGCGCAGCCCGCAGCAGCCCGTCGACACCGACTCGCTGACCGCGCGGCGGCGGCGTCTGGCACGCCGACGTCTCGTGGGGACGATCGTCGTGGCGGGGTTCGTCGCACTCGCCGCGGCGGTCACGCTGGGCGTGATCCTGCTGGCGGGCGCGGGATGACCGCCCGCCGGTTTTCCGAAGTCGGCGCGCTTCGTGAGAGTGTGGGGCGGTCCGTGCGCCCGCATCGTGCGCACCGTGATCTGATGCTGCCGTGATGCGAGGAAGACGATGACACAGGCTGACGTGCCCACGGGCGAGTTCGACGACTCCGATCCCGCCGTCGCTGCGGCCCTCGGGCTCGTGCCCGCCGGCGCCGGCATCCGCTCGCTCGCCTTCGCGATCGACGTCGCGCTGTGGGCGATTCCCGCCGCGGTTCCCGTCGCCGGCGCGGTGCTTCTGGTGACCGGGACCGCGCCGCTCGTGCCGATCATCCTGCTCGCCGCCGGCGGGTTCCTCACGACGCTCTTCGTCGTCATCCAGCTCATCGTGCACGGGCGTCGCGGTGTCACCGCGGGCAAGGCCATGCTGCGCCTGCGTTCGGTCTCGGCCGTCGACTACGGTCCTCCCGGTTTCTGGCGAGTCGTGCTGCGCGCACTCGTCCTGTGCGTCGGCAACATCGCGGTGCTCATCGGACCCGCGATCCTCTTCGCGTCCGCGCTGTGGGATCCGCAGGCTCGCGGGCGCAGCATCCTGGATCGTGTCGGCGGATGCTGGGTGGTCGACACCCGCGCCGGCATCGACCCGTTCGACGCCAAGGCGATGCGTCACGCGCGCCGCACGCTGCGCGGGCGCCCCGACGACAGCGAGGACCTGCCCTCGATGGCCACGGGGGTCGGCGCCGCCGATGCGCTGCGGATCCTCGGGGCCCGCTCGCGCGCGGGCGTCGTGGGCTCGGGCAGCACCGGTGCGCAGTGGGCCGCGCGGGACTCGGCTCCGGTCGGCGTCATCGACGCGGTCCCCGACGTGTCCCGGCCCGCCCCCGCCGAACCGTCCCGCGACCGAGTCGCCGCGGCACCGGCCGTCGCGACTTCGGCCGCCGTGGCACCGCCCGTCGCGGCTTCGCCCGCCGTGGCACCGCCCGCCGCGACGCCGCCCGTTGCCGCCCCGCCCGCGGCCGCAGAGGCGGTCGGCAGCCGTCGGGGGCGACCGACCGTGCGCTTCGACGACGGCTCGACGATGCGAGTCCCCGCGCTCGCGCTGATCGGCCGCGATCCCGAAGCCGCCGCGGGCGAGCACGTCGACGCGATCGTCCAGCTCGACGATCCCGAGCGACTCATGTCCAAGACGCACGCCGCGTTCGGTCAGGACGCCGACGGCGTCTGGATCGCCGATCGCGGGTCGCGCAACGGCACGCAGCTGCGCTCGCCGGGGGGCGACACCGTCCCGGTGCCGGTCGGCGAGGCCATGCGCGTGCCGCTCGGCTGGACCGTGCACGTGGGTGGACGCACATTCGACGTCGTCGCGAGAGGTGCCGATTCGTGAAACTCAAGCTCAGCCTGCGCCGCGGGGTGGGCACGTCGGTCGACGTGCTCGTCACGGCGGATTCCACCGCGACCGTGCAGGACGTCGCGCGCGAGCTCTCCGACGGCGACTCGCTCGCCCAGGGAAGCGCCGTCAACGCGAGCGCCGTGCCGACGCTTCTCGTCGCCCCGCCCGCCGGCGAGCCCGTGCACCTCGACCCCGCGACGCCCATCGGCGACGCCCCGATCGGATCGGGCTTCGCGGCGTCCGTCGTGCCGGCCGCGCCCGGTGCCGACGGCAGCACCGCGACGGCCGCGGTCATGCACATCCTGAACGGACCCGACGCGGGACGCACCGTGCCGCTCGCCGCCGGCAGCACCGTCATCGGCCGCGCGGCGCCCGCCGAGCTCCTGCTCGACGATCCCCTCGTGTCCAAACGCCACGCGCGCGTCGACGTCGACCAGGGCATCGAACTGGTCGACCTCAACTCGGCCAACGGCCTCATCGTCGACGGCGGCCTCGTGCAGCGCGTGCGGGTCATCCCCGGTCAGCGCATCACGATCGGCGCGACCGACGTGTCCTTCACGCTCGCCGAGCGCGTCGCGACCGACGACGCCCTCGTGCTCGAGCGCGGCGGCGCGCTCATGTTCAACCGCTCCCCGCGCGTCGAAGACCGCTACGCGGGCGAGGAGTTCCGGCATCCGATCATCCCCAATGAAGCAGACCCGCGGATGTTCCCGTGGCCGATGATCATGGCGCCCGTGCTGCTGGGACTCGCGATGTACGCCATGACGCAGCGTCCGACGTCGCTGCTCATCGTCGCGATGGCGCCGCTCATGATGCTCGGCAACTTCATCGGGCAGCGCACGCAGCAGGGCAAGAAGCTCAAGCTCGAAATCGAGACCTTCGAGACGCAGCTCGACGAGCTCGACGAGAATCTCGCCGACGAAGAGCTCGTCGAACGCGAGCGCCGGCGCGCCGAGGCCCCCGCGACGGCGGCCGTGTACGAGAACGCGATCTCGCTCGGCCCCATGCTGTGGACGCGTCGTCCGGAGCACTGGAACTTCCTCGGCCTGCGGCTGGGCGTCGGCACGGGAGACAGCCGCAACACCGTCGGGCAGCCGAACGACCAGCGCGGGATCGCCCACTACTCGCACCAGGTCGAGGTCGTGCGGCAGCGCTTCGCGCGCATCGACGACGTGCCCGTCATCGAGCTGCTGCCGTCGGCCGGTGCCATCGGCATCGCCGGCACGCGCGAACTGGCGGCCGACGTCGTGCGCGGCCTGGGCGTGCAGCTGTTCGGCCTGCACGCGCCGAACGAGGTCATCACGGCCGCGATCGTCGACCCGAGCTGGACGGCCGACATGGAGTGGATGAAGTGGCTCCCGCACACGACGAGCCCGCGATCGCCGTTCGCCGAGATGGCGCTCGCCGACAGCCAGTCCGCCGGCACGGCGCTGCTGAACGGTCTCGAAGAGGCGATCCTCGAGCGGCTCTCGGGCTCGGCGACGCGACGCGGACCTCTCTCGGCGAAGGACACGTCGATGGCGCTCGGTCAGCACGTCGGCGAGCAGAGCGGCGGATCGGACAAGATCGGCGACGTGTCGCTCGTGCTCTTCGTCACGCACGACGCACCCGTCGACCGTCCGCGACTGACGCAGGTGATCGAGCGCGGACCGGATGCCGGCGTGTACACGATCTTCGTCGCCCCGACGGTGGAATCCCTGCCGGCGGCCTGTCGCACGTTCATCGACGTGACCGAGGGTCTCGAGCGCGCGCACGTCGGCTGGGTGCGCGCGGGTGAGCGCGCCGTCGACGTCGAGATCGAGGGCGTCTCGCGCGACTACGCCGAGATCTTCGCCAAGCGGCTCGCGCCCGTCGTCGACTCCAGTTCCGTCGCGGCGGACTCCTCCGACCTGCCGGCGAGCGTCTCGCTGCTGCGGCTCATCGGGAGCGACCTCGCACAGGAGCCGCAGGCGGTCGTCGAGCGCTGGCGGCAGAACAACTCGATCATCGACCGCACGCGCGGTCCGCGACCGCGCCTGAAGCGCGCGGGCACGCTGAAGGCCTACGTCGGTCAGGGCAGCCCCGACGCCATGACGCTCGATCTGCGGACGCAGGGTCCGCACGCCCTCGTCGGCGGCACGACCGGCTCGGGGAAGTCCGAGTTCCTGCAGGCGTGGGTGCTCGGCATGGCGGCCGAATACAGCCCCGACCGCGTCACGTTCCTGTTCGTGGACTACAAGGGCGGATCCGCGTTCGCCGACTGCGTCGAGCTGCCCCACACGGTGGGACTCGTGACCGACCTCAGCCCGCACCTCGTGCGGCGGGCGCTGACGAGCCTGCGCGCCGAGCTGCATCACCGCGAGCACCTGTTCAACCGCAAGAAGGCGAAGGACCTGCTCGAGCTCGAGAAGCGCCAGGACCCCGAGACGCCGCCCGCCCTCGTCCTGGTCATCGACGAGTTCGCCGCCCTCGCGACCGAGGTTCCCGAGTTCGTCGACGGCGTCGTCGACATCGCCCAGCGCGGTCGCTCGCTCGGCATCCACCTGATCATGGCGACGCAGCGGCCCGCGGGCGTCATCAAGGACAACCTGCGCGCCAACACCAACCTGCGCGTCGCGCTTCGCATGGCGGATGCTGCGGACTCGAACGACGTCGTCGGCGATGTCGTCGCGTCGACCTTCGATCCCTCGATCCCCGGGCGCGGCATCGCCAAGACCGGACCCGGCCGGCTCGTGCCCTTCCAGTCGGGATACGCGGGAGGCTGGACCACCGACGAGCCCGATCGCGCGCAGGTGCGCGTGGCCGACCTGCGCTTCGGCTCGGTCACCCTGTGGGAGTCCGATGCCGAGGGCGAATCCGACACGCACGACGAAGACCTCGGCCCCAACGACCAGAAGCGGCTCGTCGCGAACCTCGTCCGCGGCGCCGCCGAGGCGGGCATCCCGGTTCCGCGTCGGCCATGGCTCGACGACCTCACGACGACGATCGACCTGCGGGACCTGCCGCTCGACGGCGACGAGCGCATTCCCCTCGGCCTCGCGGACATCCCGCAGCGGCAGCTGCAGGAGGCCGTGTTCTTCGCACCGGACACCGACGGGCACATGCTCGTGTACGGCACGAGCGGCGCGGGCAAGAGCGCCGCGCTGCGCACCGTCGGGATCGCGGCGGGCGCGCGTCCTGATCTGGCCCGCACGGCCGTGTACGGCATCGATTTCGGAACCGGCGCGCTGCGCTCGCTCGAGATCATGCCGCACGTCGGCTCGATCGTCTCGGGTGACGACGCCGAGCGTGTGCAGCGACTGTTCCGCACGCTGCGCGGCATCCTCGACGACCGTGCCAAGCGCTATTCCGCCGTCAACGCCGCGACGATCACCGAATACCGCCAGATCACGGGCGACGTGGCCGAGCCGCGCATCTTCCTGCTGCTGGACGGCTTCGGCGTGTTCAAGCAGGACTGGGAGACGACGTCGGCCCGTGCGCCGTTCTACGCGATCTTCATGCGGCTCCTCGGCGAAGGACGCCCGCTCGGCGTGCACGTGGTCGCGACGGCCGATCGCTACGGCGCCGTGCCGACGGCGGTGAGCGCGAACGTGACCAAGCGCATCGTCCTGCGCATGTCCGACGAGAGCGCCTACGCCATCCTCGGCGTCGCCAAGGACGTCCTCAACGAGCGCAGCGCGCCCGGGCGCGCGATCGTCGACGGGCTCGAGACGCAGGTCGCCGTCATCGGGGGCACGTCGAACGTCGCCGAGCAGAACGCGGCGGCCGAGGCGTTCGCGGCCGCGCTGCGGCAGGCGGGAGCGCCCGAGGCCAAGAACATCGGGGCGCTGCCCACCGAGCTCGACGCGGCCGAGCTTCCCGAATGCGTCGGCGAGCTGCCGACCCTCGGCATCGGCGACGACACCCTGGGGCCCACCGGCTTCGAGCCCGTCGGCACGTTCGTCGTCGCCGGGCCCCCGCAGAGCGGAAAGACGACGGCCCTGCGCGGGATCGTCGCGGGGCTGGAACGCTTCGACCCGGCGGTCGAGCTCTTCCACATCGGCGGACGGCGAGCCGCGCTGCGATCGTTCCGCCCGTGGCGGCGCGCGGCGACGGGGATCGACGACGTGCGCACTCTCGCGAAGGAGCTCAAAGAGGTCGTCTCCGACGAGACGATCCCCACGCGCATCGCGATCGTCGTCGAGAACGTCACGGAGTTCGGCGACACCGATGCCGAGCGGCCCCTCAAGGAGCTCTTCCAGGCGATCAACCGCAGCGACCACTTCCTCGTCGCCGACGGCGACGTCTCGCAGCTCAGCAGCGGGTACGGCCTCATCGGCGAGCTCAAGGCCGGGCGCCACGGCATCGCCCTGCGTCCGGACACCTACGACGGCGAGTCGCTGTTCAAGGTGGGCTTCCCGAAGGTGCAGCGTCACGAGTTCCCGCCCGGCCGGGGGCTCTTCGTCGAGAACGGACGCTTCGTCACGGTGCAGCTGCCGCTGGTCACCGACTGAGCCCAATGGGGATTCCTCCCCATAGGGCACGGGGGAGCAGCTCGGTTACCCTGATTGTCGACCGGGGGGTGCTCGGTCCCAGTGACCGAAAAGGTGGATGATGGCTGATTTCAAGGCTTCTTATGGCGAGATGGACTCGATGGCGGGCAAGCTCGAGACCGGTCGCGAGGAGATCGGGGACGTGCTGCGTCGCCTGAAGGCCGATGTCGATCGCCTCCTGGGCGATGACTTCAAGACCGAGCACGCGTCGGGCAAGTTCGGCGAGGGCTACAACGAGCTGACGACGGGTCTGGAGAAGGCCATCGAGGGCATCAGCGACATGGGCGAGTCGCTGCGCAAGATGATGCAGGCCATCAAGGACACCGACCAGGCACTCGCCGGCAACTGAGAATCCTCGACGGATGCGGCGGCGTGAAGCCGTCGCATCCGTCGCATCCGGGGGGAGCTGCGCATGACGAAGGTCATCGTCGAGTACAGCGTGCTCAACGAGCTCAATCATTCGCTCAAGCAGATCATCGTCGAGTTCGAGAAGGCCGAGGGGCGCGGCGATGCGCTCGAGGGCCAGATCGGCGCGCCGTACGGCAAGACGCGGCTTCGCGACGAGGCCGCCGAGTTCGAAAGCGGCTGGAACGACCGCCGACGCGTGCTGAAGGAAGATCTGCTCACGATCCAGGACCGCGTCGAGAGCACGGGCCGGGAATGGGCGAACTGGGACCTCGAGGCGTCGAAGAGCGGCGGGGTCGAAGTGAACGAGGTCGACACCATGCCGAGGGTCAACTGACATGGATCTGACTCCGAAACGACGGGTCATCGAGGTGCTCACCGGTGACGCCGACGGCATCGAGGCCCGCGGCAAGGACGTCAAGAGCCTGGGCGATCAGATGATCGGATCGGCGGGCGTCCTCGAGGCGATCGCGGGCGGCGCCGACGGTCAGGAGGGCCTTTCGATCGAGAAGATCCGCGAGGTCGTCGGCGACATCCACCAGGAGCTGCGACTGGCGGGGGAGCGGTACACCCCCACGGGCGATGCGCTGGTCGTGTACGCCATCCAGCTGCGCGCGAGCCAGCAGAGCATCTCCACGGCGGTCACGAACTGCACCGCATCGTGGAGCACTCTGCAGGCGAAGGAGCAGGAGCTCAGCAGGCTCGACCCCTTTCCGGGACTGCTTCCCCTGCCGATGCCTGAGGATCCGACGCCCGAGCAGCTGCAGCGGCAGGAGGACATCGCCTCGGCGCGGACGGCCGTCGGCTGTGCGCGCAACGCCTTCGTCACCGACGCGCAGGCTTTCGACACCGAGTACGACACGTGGGAGGCGGCCTTCGATCAGGCCGCCGATTCGATCGGCGACGCCACCGAGGGCGGCATCAGCGATGCGTGGCACGACAACATCGCGGCGGCGGTGGACGGCATCCTCGTCGTGCTGCAATGGGCGGGCGTCGTGCTCGCCGTGCTCGCGTTCGTCGTCGGCGGGCCGATCATCGCGCTGCTCGGCACGCTCGTGGCACTGGCCACGCTCGCCGCGACGATCTTCAAGGCCGCTCGAGGCACCGCCACCGGGTGGGACCTCGCTCTCGCCATCATCGGGGTGATCCCCTTCGGGTCGATCGCGAAGTTCGCGAACGGCAAAGCCGGGGTCGTCGCCTTCCTCGACGACATGATCGGCGGATGGGGCACGTCGGCGGGCCGCACGGCGATCGGAACGGCCTTCCGGAACATCGGCACGGGGTGGAGCAGTGCGTCCGGGTTCTTCCCCCGCCTGACATCGGCCTTCGGCGGCGCGAACGCGATCGATGACATCGCTGCGCGACTGATGGGGTTCGGCGACGCCGCCGAAGCACTGTTCGCGACGGGCAAGGGCGGCGGCTGGGGTATCGCGGGCACCGTCTTCGGCCACTACGGATGGGTCATCAACACCCCGGCGGGGATCGTGCTGCAGGGCGTCGACGTCGTGCAGCAGTCGCAGGCCCGGACGGATGGCCGGCGGCACGCCGACAACATCGAGACGTGGGAGACTGAGCTCGTCGACGCGTGAGCGCGCCGTGCTCGGTGTCACGGAGAGGATCCGACGATGACTGCGCGCACCTACGCCGAAGACGTCGTCGCCGGCCGCGCCGACTTCTCCTGGTCCGGTCTCGAGAACGCCGCCTACGCGGGGTCTGCCGATGTGCAGGCGCTGCTCGCGCAGTCGCAGGAGGAGTGGCGGCGTGCACCGCGTGACCCCGCGCGAGCCTGGCTCGACGCGCTCCGCGCGATCGTCGAGTTCTGGCCCATCGTGGCTTTCGGGCTCGTCGTCGTGCCCATCCGCCTCGATGGTGATCCCGCACCCGCCGCGATCGTCGCCGGTGTCGGCGGCATCGTCTACATCGTGTCGCGGTGGCTCTGGTGGCTCCGCCCGGGAGCCGACGTCTCGGCCTCGGCGGCGCTGCTCTCATTCGCCGGCGCCGCGCTCGCCGCCGTGACGGCGGGGCTGTTCCTGTTCATCGCGCCCTGGGTGCCCGCGAGCGGCATCTGGTTCGCGATCTTCGTGCTCATGGCTCTCGCCGGCGCCGTGACCGGCGTCGTCGTGACGATCCGCGGGCGCCGGCACGGACCGCACCCCGCCCCGAGCGCGCTCGAGCGCGCTCGACGCATCCATCGGGCCCTCCCCGTCGAGCGGCGCGAGGCCGTCAAAGGCGATCTCGCCGCGGCGCTCGTCGTGCTCGAAGGGGCGGGTGTCGTCGATGCGCGAGATGCCCGGCTGGCCGCCCACACTCAGCCGCTGCTGCTCACGCGCGCCTTCGCGCTGCGCGAGCACCGACCGACCGTCGAAGGAGCACAATCGTGAGCGATCTGCGCGCAGAACTGCGCGGTGAGCCGGCACCGCCGATCCCCGAATTCGCCGTCGTGGTGCCCAGCGGGTGGGACGAGTTCGCGCCCACCGACGCCGCGCAGACCGAGCTGCTCGACAAGGCGATCGAGCGTGCCCGGCAGGCGCACCGCCCCGATCTCGCGGCACAGCTGCGCGCCTATACGGGGCGAGCCTTCGCGGGGATGCGCTCCGCCGAGACGCTGCGCTTCTACATCCAGACCGATTCCTGGAGCGACGACGTCGTCCTGCCGCTGTCGATCACGGCGAGTCTGCGGCGCCCTCCGGCCGGTTCGACGCTCGATGCCGTCGTGACCGACCTCATCCGCACGAAGGGCGCGGTGGCGCTCTACGACGACAAGCGCTTCGTCCGGTGGCAGTCCCGCTCGACCCTGGGGCTCGGTGCGGGGTACGTCCAGCAGCTGTCGACGGCGTACCTCACGCCCGTCCCCGGTGCGCAGCGCACCGTCGCGCTGCAGTTCACCGCCGTCGTCGCCGCGCCCGCCGATGACACGGTCGACCTCGAGACGCCGTTCGTGCGGTCGATGTTCGACCTCACCGACGCCATCGTCTCGACCCTCGTCTGGCACACGACGTGAGGCTCGTCTACGAGGCCGAGCAGCGATTCTGGCTGCACATCCCCACGGGGTTCCCCACGAGCCGGTTTGCGGGCATCGCGGAGTGGGAAGCCGACGTCACCGAGCGCTACACGGAGTCGAAGCCGGATGCCGCACCCGAGGAGGTGCGCACGGTCCTGGGCCTCGCGCGGGATGCGCAGCGTGCCCTGTCGAGCACGGCGCTGTTCGGGCTGCAGTTCGCGCCGATGCCGGCGCCGATGGCCGTCACCTTCGAGGTCGAGGTCGGGCCGCCCCTGAGCGACCCCGACGCGCAGCTCGAAACGCTCGTGGGTGCCGTGCCGCTCGCTCTGCCGCCCGTGGTCGATGCGGTCTCGGCGCCGAAGCTCGGCGAGGGCGTCATCGCGCGGTTCATCGCGGCGGGCGACGACCGCAATCCCCGCGCCGGGATCGGTGCCTTCGTCGCCGGCGAGACGGTGGGGGTGCGGATCCTCAGCCGGGCGACCACGACCACCCTCGTGGGGCTCGTCGACGCACGCCTGCGCGACCTCGTCGAGTCCTTCCGCATCGAGGTGGACGCCGACTGAGATCGGTGTTTGCCGAGCCCCGGCATCCCGCGTATCATTGATCGGGTGTGCGCATTGCGCGCCGTCCACTGTGCCTCGGCGCGGATGGCGGCGGGTGACGTGCCGCATCTCAGGGACCGACCTGCGAACAGGTCGCCCCCACGGCATATCCACCAACGACTCGCGTCAGACCATTCTGGCGCGCGGTGGGTCCGCGTGAGTCCGCAGCGTCACGAATCGAAAGATCCGGATGCCGCGGGTTGAGACCACGACGCTGTCACCGTGCAGCACAACAAGGAGAGAACGTGCCAACCATTCAGCAGTTGGTTCGCAAGGGGCGGACGCCGAAGGTCTCGAAGACCAAGGCTCCCGCGCTGAAGGCGAACCCGCAGCAGGCGGGTGTCTGCACCCGCGTGTACACCACGACCCCCAAGAAGCCGAACTCGGCGATGCGCAAGGTCGCCCGTGTCAAGCTCCGCAACGGGACCGAGGTCACCGCCTACATCCCCGGCGAGGGCCACAACCTGCAGGAGCACTCGCTCGTGCTCGTGCGCGGCGGTCGTGTGAAGGACCTTCCCGGCGTGCGCTACAAGATCGTCCGCGGCGCCCTGGACACCCAGGCCGTCAAGAACCGTAAGCAGGCTCGCAGCCGCTACGGCGCGAAGAAGGGTTGAGTTAGATGCCTCGCAAGGGACCCGCCCCGAAGCGCCCCGTCGTCAACGATCCGGTCTACGGTGCACCGATCGTCACGCAGCTGGTGAACAAGATCCTCGTCGACGGCAAGAAGTCGCTCGCCGAGTCGATCGTCTACGACGCCCTCCGCGGCGTCGAGGCGAAGAACAGCCAGGACGCCGTCGCGACGCTCAAGAAGGCGCTCGACAACGTCCGCCCGACCCTCGAGGTCAAGTCGCGTCGCGTCGGCGGCTCGACCTACCAGGTGCCGGTCGAGGTCAAGCCTCACCGTGCCAACACGCTCGCCCTGCGCTGGCTCGTCAGCTACGCGAAGGGTCGTCGTGAGAAGACGATGACCGAGCGTCTGCAGAACGAGATTCTCGACGCCTCGAACGGCCTGGGTGCCGCGGTCAAGCGCCGCGAAGACACCCACAAGATGGCCGAGTCGAACCGGGCGTTCGCGCACTACCGCTGGTAAACCCTCGACAGGCTCGGGGCCGGACGCAACCCGTTCGGCTCCGAGCCCGTCGAAGGGTCGGACTCCACGACACAACCCGACCGCTCCACAAGATAAGGACACCCCGTGGCACAAGAAGTGCTCACCGACCTGAACAAGGTCCGCAACATCGGCATCATGGCGCACATCGATGCCGGCAAGACGACGACGACCGAGCGCATCCTGTTCTACACGGGCGTCAACCACAAGATGGGTGAGACGCACGACGGCGGTGCGACCACCGACTGGATGGAGCAGGAGCAGGAGCGTGGCATCACGATCACCTCCGCCGCCGTCACCTGCTTCTGGAACAAGAACCAGATCAACATCATCGACACCCCCGGCCACGTCGACTTCACGGTCGAGGTCGAGCGGTCGTTGCGCGTGCTCGACGGCGCCGTCGCCGTCTTCGACGGCAAGGAGGGCGTCGAGCCCCAGTCCGAGACCGTGTGGCGTCAGGCCGACAAGTACGACGTTCCGCGCATCTGCTTCGTCAACAAGATGGACAAGCTGGGCGCCGACTTCTACTTCACGGTCGACACGATCATCAACCGCCTCAAGGCGAAGCCCCTCGTGCTGCAGCTGCCGATCGGCGCCGAGAGCGACTTCCTCGGGGTCGTCGACCTCGTCGAGATGCGCGCGCTCGTGTGGCCCGGCGACGCCAAGGGCGACGTGACGATGGGCGCCAAGTACGAGGTCCAGGAGATCCCCGCCGACCTCGCTGACAAGGCCGCCGAGTACCGTCAGAAGCTGCTCGAGACCGTCGCCGAGACCGACGACGCGCTGCTCGAGAAGTACTTCGGCGGCGAAGAGCTCACGCTCGCCGAGATCAAGGGCGCGATCCGCAAGCTCACCGTCGCCGGCGACATCTACCCCGTGCTGTGCGGCTCGGCGTTCAAGAACCGCGGCGTGCAGCCCATGCTCGACGCCGTCGTGGACTACCTCCCCTCGCCCCTGGACGTGCCCGCCATCGAGGCGCACGACCCCAAGGACGAAGAGATCGTCATCGAGCGCCACGCGAACAAAGACGAGCCGTTCGCGGCGCTGGCCTTCAAGATCGCCGTGCACCCCTTCTTCGGCCGCCTCACGTACATCCGCGTGTACTCGGGTGCGATCGACTCCGGCGCCGCGGTCGTGAACTCGACCAAGGGCAAGAAGGAGCGCATCGGAAAGATCTTCCAGATGCACGCCAACAAGGAGATGCCGGTCGACTCCGTCACGGCAGGCCACATCTACGCCGTCATCGGTCTGAAGGACACGACGACCGGTGACACGCTCTCGGATGCCGCGAACCCGGTCGTCCTCGAGTCGATGACGTTCCCCGAGCCCGTGCTCGAGGTCGCGATCGAGCCGAAGACGAAGGCGGACCAGGAGAAGCTGGGTCTGGCGATCCAGAAGCTCGCTGAGGAGGACCCGACGTTCCGCGTCGAGCAGAACGCCGAGACCGGCCAGACCGTCATCAAGGGAATGGGCGAGCTGCACCTGGACATCCTGGTCGACCGCATGAAGCGGGAGTTCAAGGTCGAGGCCAACGTCGGCAAGCCGCAGGTGGCCTACCGCGAGACGATCCGCAAGACCGTCGAGCGTCACGACTACACCCACAAGAAGCAGACGGGTGGCTCGGGCCAGTTCGCCAAGATCCAGTTCGCGATCGAGCCGCTCGAGGTCACGGCCGAGAAGACGTACGAGTTCGCGAACAAGGTCACCGGTGGCCGCATCCCGCGCGAGTACATCCCCTCGGTCGACGCGGGCTTCCAGGACGCGATGAATGTCGGCGTGCTCGCGGGCTACCCGATGGTCGGCGTCAAGGCGACCCTCATGGACGGTGCCGCGCACGACGTCGACTCGTCCGAGATGGCGTTCAAGATCGCCGGGTCGATGGGCTTCAAGGAGGCCATCCGCAAGGCGAACCCCGTCATCCTCGAGCCGATCATGGCCGTCGAGGTGCGCACGCCCGAGGAGTACATGGGCGACGTCATCGGCGACCTGAACTCGCGTCGTGGCCAGATCCAGTCGATGGAGGATGCCGCGGGCGTCAAGGTCGTGCGCGCTCAGGTGCCGCTGTCCGAGATGTTCGGCTACATCGGCGACCTGCGTTCGAAGACGTCGGGCCGCGCCGTCTACTCGATGGAGTTCGACAGCTACGCCGAGGTTCCGCGCAACGTCATGGACGAGATCGTCCAGAAGACCAAGGGCGAATAACCCTACGGATGCCGCCCCGGTCCCTGAGCTCGTCGAAGGGCCGGGTCGGCATCCGCACAACTTCATATCGAACCAGTCATTAGACTGATCACCATCCCCGTAGAGAACCGGTCGCAAACCAGTGCCCGGACGCTCTACATGAACGTCCTGAGGAGGACCCAGTGGCCAAGGCCAAGTTCGAGCGGACCAAGCCGCACGTCAACATCGGAACGATCGGGCACGTCGACCACGGCAAGACCACGCTGTCGGCCGCGATCTCTAAGGTGCTCGCTGACAAGTACCCGTCGGCCACCAACGTGCAGCGTGACTTCGCCACCATCGACTCGGCTCCCGAAGAGCGTCAGCGTGGCATCACGATCAACATCTCGCACATCGAGTACGAGACCCCGAAGCGTCACTACGCGCACGTCGATGCGCCCGGTCACGCCGACTACATCAAGAACATGATCACCGGTGCCGCCCAGATGGACGGCGCGATCCTCGTGGTCGCCGCGACCGACGGCCCCATGGCGCAGACGCGTGAGCACGTGCTGCTGGCCAAGCAGGTCGGCGTGCCGTACCTGCTCGTCGCGCTGAACAAGTCCGACGCCGTCGACGACGAAGAGATCCTGGAGCTCGTCGAGCTCGAGGTCCGCGAGCTGCTCTCGAGCCAGGACTTCGACGGCGACAACGCGCCGGTCATCCGCGTCTCGGCGCTCAAGGCGCTCGAGGGCGACGAGAAGTGGTCGCAGTCGATCGTCGAGCTCATGGAAGCCGTCGACGAGAACGTGCCCGACCCGGTGCGTGACCGCGACAAGCCCTTCCTCATGCCCGTCGAGGACGTCTTCACGATCACCGGTCGTGGAACGGTCGTCACCGGCCGCGCCGAGCGTGGCACGCTCGCGATCAACTCCGAGGTCGAGATCGTCGGTCTGCGTCCGACGCAGAAGACGATCGTCACGGGTATCGAGATGTTCCACAAGCAGCTCGACGAGGCCTGGGCCGGCGAGAACTGCGGTCTGCTCCTGCGCGGCACCAAGCGTGACGACGTCGAGCGCGGCCAGGTCGTCGTGAAGCCCGGTTCGGTCACCCCGCACACGAACTTCGAGGGCACGGCGTACATCCTCGCCAAGGACGAGGGCGGCCGCCACAACCCGTTCTTCACGAACTACCGCCCCCAGTTCTACTTCCGCACCACGGACGTCACCGGCGTCATCACGCTGCCCGAGGGCACCGAGATGGTCATGCCCGGCGACACCACCGACATGTCGGTCGAGCTGATCCAGCCGATCGCCATGGAAGAGGGCCTCGGCTTCGCGATCCGTGAGGGTGGCCGCACCGTCGGCGCCGGCACGGTCACGAAGATCCTGAAGTAACGTCGCAGCACCGTAAAAGGCCCCTCGGACTCCGGTCCGAGGGGCCTTTCGCATCCCCGCCGGCGCTCGATTTGGCGTTTGCGCTTCGATGTCCTAGTGTCATCGTCAGTGTCTCGTCGACGCGGATCCGGGGGGCCGGCGCCGCACGATGTCGAAGGGTCATCACTGGGGAGTAGAGCTCGTCCACCGTGGGGGTGGGATCGAGTCTTGGCCTGCTTCCCGTGCAACGCGCTTTTGGGGAGCAGCATGCACAACGAGGTTCCAACGCGCCGTCAGCGACGTACGCGATCGCGGATCAATCGACGCGCGCGCCACACGACGGCCATGATCCTCGCGGCGGTCGTCGTCGCGGGAACGGTCGCGGGCGGCTTCACGCCGGCCATCGCGACGACGCTCGATCCCGAGCAGGCTCCGGTGGTCGCGACTGTCACCGACCTCGAGGTCGCCGACACCGGTGCGGCCCAGCCCGAGGCTGCGCCGCCCGCCGATGACGCCGGCATCGCCATTGCGGCGGACGAGGCGGCGATCGCCGAGTCGACGGACGACGCCGTGGTCCCCGAGACCGACCTCGAAGCGGTCGCCCCCGAGGCCGCGGCCGCGAAGACGGGCGCGTCCGGCGCGGTGAGCACGTTCGCTGCGGGACCGATGCCGATGTGCCAGTCGAACTACGTGTACTCGGTCTCGAGCTCCGGCACCGTCCGTCAGATCGTCAACGGCAGCGGGAACAACACCGCCGCCGTCACCACCTTCGGCAGCTGGCCGGGGAGCTTCACGGGGGTCAACAGCCTCGCGATCGGCCCGAACGGCAGCGTCATGTACGCCATCAACCGGTCGGCGAACAACAACGCCGCCGACGTCCTCAACGTCCTGCGTTACACGCAGGCCACCGGAGTCTGGGAGACGCTGCCGAACACGGGGCTCACGACCGGCAACAGCACGTCGCTGGTGGCCGGTGCCGTGAACCTCGCCAACGGCCGCTTCCTCATCGGCGGGTTCGATTCGGAGTACCGCGGCATGCCGTACTTCCGCAACGAGTACCGCTTCATGCTCTACGAGTTCGACCCGGTCCGCTATGCGGCGGACCCCGCGACGGCGTATCGCACGCTCGGCTACTTCTGGACCGGCGCCACGACCGGGCAGCAGAACGGCGACATGGCCTTCGACTCCTCGGGCAACCTCTACGTCGTCCGCAGCGATGACTCCGGCACGACGAACATCTTCTCGGTCACGGCGGCGACTCTCGCCGCTGCTCAGGGCGGACTGCTCACGCGGTCGCAGACGAACGCATCGGACGGCATCCGGATCTCGGCCGTCAACGGCATCGCCTTCGAGGCGGACGGCACGATCTACCTCGGTAACGGCACGACGATCGAGCGCTACAACCCGACCACGTGGCAGCGTCTGCAGCGCGTCACGACATCGCTGAGCAGCAGCACGGACCTCGCAGGCTGCAACTCGCCCGCCAACCTCACGGTGCAGAAGAACGTCGTCGGCCGCGCCGCTCCCACCGACCAGTTCCGGCTCGAGGTCGGCTCCGGCAACACGGTCGTGGCGACCGCGACGACCGTCGGCACCAGCACGGGCATCCAATCCGAGCAGATTGGTCCGATCCCGGTCGTCGCCGGGGCGGAGTACCGCATCGCCGAGACGATGGCCTCGGGCTCGGCGACCGACTACGCGTCGAGTTGGACCTGCACGCGCGACGGCGCCGTCGTGGCATCCGGCCAGGGGGCCTCGGGCACGATCAGGATCCCGAGCGTCAACGGCGCGAGCGTGGCGTGCGTGTTCACCAACGCTCCGCTGGTGACGCCCGTGACCATCACCAAGACGGTCCTCGACGACCGCGGCGAGAACCCGCGGCCGGGTGCCGGCTGGACGATGGGTCTGTCCGCGACGGCGACGGGCGGCACCGTGACGAAGGTCGCGGGCAACACCCCCGAAGGCACGACGAATGCCGCAGGCGCGGCATCCTGGACCCTCCGCTACGGCTCGAGCGCGGCGCGCGCGACGTTGTCGGTGTCCGAGACGCAGCAGGCCGGCCACGAGTTCGTGAGCGGCCAGTGCACCGTCACTGCACCGTCGGGCGCATCCTCGACCATCACGCTGACGAGTGAAGCCGCCCAGGCGATCGGCGATGTCGCACCCGGCTCGACGGTCCAGTGCGCCTACGTCAACAAGCTCAAGCCGACCTCGCTGACACTGGTCAAGAAGGTCGAGGGCGACGCCGATCCCGCCACCTGGACGCTCACGGCGCAGGCGCTCGCGCCGTCGGGTGCGCTCCCGGGGCCGAGCGGGAGCTCCGGAACGGACGCCGCGACGGCCGCTGTGACGGCCGGCGTCCCGTACGCGCTGTCCGAGGACGACCCGGTGGCGACGTACGTGCGACACGGGGAGTGGACCTGTCTCGATCAGGACGATGTCCTCGTCGCCGTCGACGGCGACACCGTCACGATCCGCGAGGCAGGCGACCAGGTCACCTGCACGATCACGAACGCCACGGCGCGCCTCACCATCCTCAAGCACGTCGTCGACGGATCGCAGCTCGACCCGGCCGACTTCACGCTGACCGCCACACCCGCCGCCGGCCCCGCGCTCGAGCCGGTCGCCACTCGCGGCACAGCGTCCATCGCGGATGCCGACACGTTCGAGGTCCGCCCCGATCACGCGTACACGCTCGCCGAGTCGACCGATTCCGCGACGATCGCCTACCGAAACCTGGCGCTGCAGCGACTCACGCCGGGCGGCGACCCGGCCGTGGACGCCGACTGGACCGACGTCGACGCCGCCGCGATCACGATCGCACCCGGCGAGCACGCCACCTACCGCTTCGTCAACGACCGGATTCCGGCGGTCGTGCTTCCTCTCACGGGTGGCACGTCGGCCGACATGTTCCTGATGCTGGGCGCCGCCATCATGGCAGCCCTCGCGGGACTCGGAGTCTGGCACGCGACCCGACGCGCGAAGAGCGCATCATGACCCGGCCGAGCAGGATCAACGGCCACACCACGCAGTACACAACTGGGGGAGAAAAAGGAAACATGAGTACATCCATCACCAAACGACTCGCCGCAGGGGCGGTCGCGCTTGCGCTCGGTCTGACCGGCGCGGTCGCCATCTCGGCGCCGGCGGCTGCAGACAACGGCGTCGGAAACATCACCGGCACGCAGGGAACGCTGACGATCCACAAGTACGAGCGCGCCGTCGACAGCCCGCTCGACCCGGGCACGGGTCAGGCCATCCCCGGCTTCACGGGTGAGGGCCTCGACGACGTGACCTTCACGATCCAGCGCGTCCAGACCGGTTCGCTGCTGACCGCGGCCGGGTGGAACGACGTCCAGGCGATCGCCGACGCAGCCGACCCCATCGCCGCTGCGACCGCCGCGGGCCTCACCGCGGCCGGAAGCGTCACGACGTCCGGTGGTGGCGTCGCGACCGCGACTCTGCCCTACGCGCTCTACCTCGTCACCGAGACCGCGACCGCGAACACCCCGTCGACGATCACCGGCGTGGCCGCGCCGTTCCTCGTCACGATCCCGTTCCCGACGGGCCCGGACGCGCAGAACCCGAACGAGTGGATCTACGACGTCCACGTCTACCCGAAGAACGCCGTCACCGGCCTCGAGAAGGACGTCGTCGCCCCGACCGAGGGTGAGCTCGCCCACGGCGACCTGGTTCGCTGGGCGATCAAGGCCGACGTCCCCGTCCTCGGCGCGGACGAGTCGTTCGACACGTTCACGGTGAGCGACGTCGTCGACTCCGCGCAGCTCGCGTTCGTCACCGACGCCGAGGCCGGCGACCTGGGTGTCCAGCCCACGACGGTCGTCGTGACCGACGCGTCCGGTGCCGCTGTGTCGCTGACGGCGGGCACGGACTTCACGATCACTCCGAGCCCCGCAGCGGGCGACACGCTGACGGTCACGTTCACCGAGTCCGGCCGCGCTGCGCTCGAGACGTCCGCCCAGGGCGGCCAGGTGACCTTCACGGTCCTCACGCGTGTCCTTTCCGTGCCGGCCGACGGCATCCTGACGAACGACGCCGTGAGCGTCGTCAACGACGGTGAGAACGAGACCAGCACGACCACGACCGTGGGTCAGCTCGGTGTGTTCAAGTACGCCGTGACCGCGGGCGGCGCCCAGCAGGCGCTCGAGGGCGCGACCTTCGCGCTCTACCGCGACGCCGACCTGACCCAGCCGGTCACGGTCGCCGGCGAGTCGGAGTGGACGAGCGACGCCGAGGGCCTGCTGAGCATCCCGGCTCTGCGCCCGGGCACCTACTGGCTCGTCGAGACGGCGGCGCCCGCGGGCTACGTGCTCGACGCGACGCCGCGCGAGGTCACGATCGTGGCCGGTGCGACCACCACGACGGTCAACTACGTCGAGGTCGAGAACGAGCAGGTTCCCGCGTGGGAGCTGCCGCTGACCGGTGGTGACGGCGCCCTGTGGTTCGGCGTCGGCGGAATCGCGCTCGTCGCGGTCGCAGCCGGTGCGGCCGTCCTCGTGGCACGTCGCCAGAAGGCCCAGGCCTGATACGCCGGGTTCGTCGCCCGGCGATGAACCCAGGCAGCGGCGGGGGATATCGCGTCCCCCGCCGCTGTCGTCTCACGTGACCGGAAGCAGCCATGACTCTCACCGCCGATCCGCGCCCGCCCGCGCTGCGCGACCGCTCGAACCGCCGATCCCGGCGGAGGTTTCCCTGGGTGCCGGCCATCATCGCCCTGGGCTTCATCCTGGGTGTCGCGGTCTTCCTCTACCCGAGCGCCGCGGCCTGGCTCACGCAGTACCAGCAGACGCAGCGGATCGACGGCTACTCGAACACCGTCCGCGATCTCAACGCCGAGTCGCGTCACCAGGCGATCCAGGATGCTCTCGCCTACAACAGCGCCCTCGTCGACGGCACGTCCGTCGTCGCCGCCGGTGAGCGCAAGCCGCAGGCCGAAGGCGGCACCGCCGCCGACGACTACGACCGGCTCCTCCGCGCCGACGCGGAAGGGCTCATGGCGCGCATCAAGATCCCCGTCATCGACCTCGATCTGCCGATCTATCACGGCACGAGCGACGACACCCTGGAGCGGGGGATCGGGCACCTCGCGGGCACCGCACTCCCCGTCGGCGGGACTGACTCGCACTCCATCCTGACGGGGCATCGTGGTCTCGCCGGTGCCGAGCTCTTCACGAGGCTCGACGAGGTCGAACTCGGCGACACCTTCACGATCGAGGTCTTCGGCGAGGTCCTGACCTATCAGGTGCGCGACAAGAAGGTCGTGCAGCCCGACCAGACCGAGACCCTGTATCCGACGCGCGGCGAGGACCTCGTCACGCTCGTGACGTGCACGCCGCTCGGCATCAACAGTCACCGCATCCTTCTCACCGCCGAACGCATCCTGCCGACGCCCTTGGCCGACATCGAGGCTGCGGGGCAGCATCCCTCAGTGCCGGGATTCCCGTGGTGGGCACTCGTCTTCGGCGGCGTCGTCATCGCCGGTTCCACCTACGTCTGGGTCATGTCACGGCCGCGCCGCGCCGCTGCGACACCGACCGAAGCGCGCGTCGCCGCACCTTCCGACGGCGGGGGATCCGCGTCACAATGAGTTCGACGGGCACCGGCCCGTCGAGCACTTCGAAGGAGACCGCGCATGGGCATCGATGACCTCGTCAACCAGGGCAAGCAGTTCCTCGACCAGAACAAGGACAAGATCGGCGACGCGCTGAAGAGCGACAAGGCCGAAGAAGTCAGCGACAACGCCCTCGGCGCCGCCGCAGACTTCGTCAAGAAGGTCGCACCGGACAGCGTCGACCAGCACGTCGACGGCGTTCGCGACAAGCTCGACGGCATGATCGGCAACGACGGCAAGGACGCCGGCGGAGTCTGACGCAGAGCGCCACGCGCACTCGACTCCCGGTGCGGCTTCCCGAAGCCTGCCGGAGAGAGGGGCTTGTGCGTCCTGTGGCCCTCCCCTAGATTGGCGCCATTCAAGCCCCAGGTCAATGAATGGAACTGAATGACGTCGTTCCGTCGTTCGGCCCGCGGCACAGCGAAGTGACGAATGCAATGGGAGAGCAATGCCGAACCACATCAGACGGAGCGCTGGTGTCGCGGGGGTGTTCGCGCTCGCGGTGAGTCTTCTCGCCGTCGGGGCCACACCTGCGCTCGCAGACGTTCCGAGCGGGAACGACGACTACAAGACCACTGTCGCCGAGTACGTCGCGGAGCGCGACCACCTCGTGGCGACCTACCCGGATCTCGCTCGCGTCGTCGAGCTGCCGGAGCCATCGTCGAAGGGCACCCCGATCTGGGGACTCGAGATCACGCGTGACGTCGACGTCCCCGACGGCAAGCCGGTCTTCGTCCAGGTCGGCACCCACCACGGCAACGAGTGGACGAGCACGGAGCTCACATGGGAGTTCGCGTGGGATCTGCTCACCAACGCCGACTCTCCCGAGTACGCGGACCTTCTGGACTCGACGCGCGTCGTCATCGTTCCGCTCGTGAACCCGGACGGCTTCGAAGCGCACACCCGCGCGACGCAGACCGGCATCGACATGAACCGCAACTACGGCTACGGCTGGATCCCGTCGGCCCGCGGCTCCGGCAACGGCACGGCGGCGTGGTCCGAGCCCGAGACGCGCAACATCCAGTGGCTGATGTCGACGCGGCAGGCGACGGTGTTCAACACGCAGCACACGTGCATCCAGGTCGTGCTCTACCCGCCCCTGCTCAAGGCCGCCGGCCTGACCCAGGACAACGACCGTCTGCACGCGCTCGCGGCCGAGATGGCCGCTGCCCTCGGCCCGACCTACACGGCCCTTCCGTCCGGATGGGACTACGAGACCAACGGCGAGGCGATCGACTGGACGTACTACGCGACCCGCGCCCTGTCGGTGACGACCGAGACGTGCCACCCCGGCGTGAACAACAGCCGTCACAACTACAAGCTCGAGGTCGGCGACTACTACCCGACGTTCAAGAACGCCGTGATCGTCGCGCTGCGCGAGACCGCCAACCCGGCTCAGCACTCGAGGATCACCGGCGTCGCGGTACCCGGGACGACGCTCGAGTTGAGCAAGGCGTTCCCCATGTACACGCGACCCCACGCACAGCCCGACGGCACGGTCGCCCCCGTGAGCTTCGAGCAGTCGCTCACGAGCGAGATGGTCGTCACGAACGCGGACGGCTCCTTCACCTGGGCGGTCAACCCGTCGGTGCGGCCGGCCGGTGCCTACACGGCCGAAGGAGTGCGCGACGTCTCGCAGCTTCCGGCCGAAGAGGCCTTCGTCACGGATGAGCCGTGGCTGCTGACCTGCACCACTCCGGACGGTGCGACGCAGACCGTCGAGGTGAACGTCGACCTGGGCCAGATCGCCGAGGTCGAGATGGCCGAGTGCGCACCCGACCCCGTGACCGCGGAGACCACGGCGCGTGCGCTCGGCGGCAAGGTCTACCTGTCGGTGTCGGCGACGAACTTCGCGCGGGTGCCTGCCGACATCAAGGTCACCACCGCATACGGGAGCAAGACGTTCACGAACGTCGCGCCCGGCACGACGGTCGCCGTCTCGGTCAACTCGCGCCTGAACGCGGTCCCGGCCGGGGAGGCGACGGTCGTCTCGACCGTCGAGATGAACGGCGAGATCACCGTCAATGTCGCGAAGGCGTCCTATGCGGCCTATCCGGCGGACTGATCGCGGTGGGAAGTGAGGCGGACGTGTCCCGGCAACGGCCGGGGCACGTCCGCCTCGATCAAGGGGGAGGAAGATGACGAAACCGGCCGACGCGCTCGCGGCGCTCATCGAGGACAGGCGACTCACTCCCATCCAGCGGCGCATCGCGCACCGGATCATGTCGGACCGGACCGACGCCGCCTACCGCAGCGCGAGCGAACTCGCCGCCCTCGCGGATGTCAGCCAGCCGTCGGTGAGCAGATTCGTGCGGACGCTCGGCTTCGGCAGCTTCCAGGAGTTCTCGCAGTTCCTGCGCCGCAGCGCCGGCACGGCATCGTCCGAGCCCGCCTCCGGTGCCGGCGAAGACCTCAACATCTACCAGCGCGCGGCGAGCGCCGAAGTCCGCAACCTCCTGAAACTGCGCGACGATCTCGCGAACCCCGAGCCGCTCCGCGCGATCGCCGGTCGACTCGTGGATTCCGGACCCCTCGTCGTCGTGGGTCTGCGCGCGTCCTCGGGACTCGCGCAGACGCTCGGATACTTCGCGGCGATCGTCCTCGCGGACGTCCGCGTCTTCACGCATTTCGACAGTGCGACGCAGGACTCGCTGGAACAGGCCCGCATGTCCGGCGCCACGTGGGCGATCCTGCTGGCGCTGCCGCGCTATCCGGCTGAGATCGTCGAGGTCGCGCGCTTCGCGAAATCCATCGGGCTCCGTGTGCTCGCGATCACCGACTCGCCGTACACGGCCCTCACCGAGTTGGCCGACGATCGACTTGTCGCACCCGTGGGCAATCAGCTCGTGTTCGACTCCCACGTCGTGCCGACGATGCTGTGCATGTCGTTGCTCGAGGCGATCGTCGAGGTCAGCCCGGAGTCGACTCAGCACCGCCTGGAGTCCTTCGAGGAGTCCGTCGTCGCCCGGCGGGTGTTCATGGGGCCGTGACGCGTCCCACGTCGTCGTCGCCGACGTCCATCTACGTGCTCCATCCAAACGAAAGGACCAGCGTGCTGCTCTCCGACCTCTCACCGCTCGGCCGCAACGGCGCGACCGGCGGCTACAACAGATTCGCGTGGGGTCCATCCGAGCTCGCGGCACGCGAGTGGTTCGTCGGCCGTGCGGGCGATCTCGGGCTCGACGTCGACGTCGACCGCAACGGAAACCTCTGGGCGTGGTGGGATGCGCACCTCCCCGGAAAGGCCTTCGTGTGCGGGTCGCATCTCGACAGCGTTCCCGAAGGTGGCCTGTGGGACGGCCCCCTCGGTGTCGCGGCGGCGTTCGCCGCCGTCGGCGAGCTGATGGCCTCCGGCATCCGTCCGCGGCGTCCGATCGCCGTCGTCGCGTTCTCGGACGAAGAGGGCTCACGGTTCGGAACGGCATGCCTCGGCTCGCGCCTGATGACCGGATCGCTCACGGCCGACCGTGCGCTGCGACTTTCGGACGCCGACGGGACGACGCTCGCCGAGGTGCTCGGCAGGAACGGGCACACGCCGGAGCACATCGGAGCCGACCACGCCCTCCTCGCCAGGATCGGCGAATTCGTGGAGGTCCATGTCGAGCAGGGTCATATGCCCGTGGAGTCGGAGCGGGGCGCCGGTCTCGCATCGCTCGGACAGCCGCTCGGCATCGCCACGGCGATCTGGCCCCACGGCCGCTGGCGCATGGATCTCGCGGGTGTGGCCAATCACGCGGGAACGACACCGCTCGACGCGCGCACCGACCCGGTGCTCAAGATGGCGCAGGGCATCCTGGCCGTCCGGTCGGCGGCAGAGGAGCTCGGCGTGCTCGCCACGGTGGGGCGCGTCGACGTCGAGCCCGGCGCGGTCAACGCCATCGCGTCGCGTGCGCGGCTGTGGATCGACGCCCGGGGCGCGGATGCGGAGCGCGTGCGCGCCCTCACCCGCAGCATCCAGCACCGCATGGGGGAGCCCGTCGTGGAAGAGAGCTGGACGCCCGTCGTCTTCTTCGATCCGGGGGTGGCGGAGACGATCGACGCCGCGGTGGGGCGGGCGCTGCCCCGGCTGCCGTCCGGTGCGGGCCACGACGCGGGGGTCCTCGCGCTCGCCGGCATCCCCACGGCGATGATCCTCGTGCGCAATGTCACGGGTGTCTCCCATTCGCCCGAAGAACACGTGGACGACTCCGACGCGGCGATCGCGGTGCAGGCTCTGCGTTCGCTCATGACCGCGCGCGCCGCCTGAGACGATGGGCACCTTCTGGCTCGAGCACGCGGCCATCGGCGACGACGTCGTCGCCGGCGTGCGACTGATCGAGCGGGACGGCATCATCGTCGACCACGTCGTGGAGGAATCCCCCCGCGAGGGGGATGCGCAGCTGCGCGGTCTGACCGTGCCGGGGTTCGCCAACGCGCACTCCCATGCGTTCCACCGCGTCCTGCGGGGGCGCCTCAGTCACGACGCCGGCGACTTCTGGAGCTGGCGGACGCTCATGTACCACGCCGTCACGCGACTGGATGTCGACCTCTACCGGCGGACGGCGACGGCCGTCTACGCGGAGATGGTGCTCGCCGGCTACACCGTGGTGGGCGAGTTCCACTACGTGCACCATCGGCCCGACGGGCGCCCGCACGACGTCGTCAACGCGATGGGGCACGCCCTCATCGAGGCCGCGCGGGATGCCGGGATCCGCCTCACGCTCCTGGACACCATGTACTTGCGCGGAGGACTCGACGAGGACGGCCGTTCCGTGCCGCTGGAGCCGGCGCAGCGCCGGTTCTCGGACCGCGACGTCGAGGGATGGTTCGCGCGACATGACGGGCTGTCGGCGGGTCCGCTCGTGCAGATCGGCGCAGCGATCCACTCCGTCCGCGCCGTGGATGTGCGCGGACTCGGACGGATCGCCGCCCGGTTGCAGCAGCGCCCCGTGCACGCGCATGTCTCCGAGCAGCCCCGGGAGAACCAGCAGGCGCGCGCGGCGTACGGCTGCACGCCCGTGCGGGCTCTCGAAGAAGCCGGTCTCCTGGGTCCCGCCTTCACCGCCGTCCACGCGACCCACCTCACCGACGAGGATGTGCAGGCGCTCGCGTCGAGCGGGAGCACGGTCTGCTTCTGTCCGACCACCGAGCGCGACCTCGCCGACGGCATCGGCCCCGCACGCGTGCTCGTGGAGGCGGGGGTCAGGCTCGCGATCGGCAGCGACCAGCACGTCATCGTCGATCCCTTCGACGAGCTGCGCGCCCTCGAGGGCCACGAGCGGCTCGCCTCGGGCAGACGCAGCAACTTCTCGCCGTCGCAGCTGCAGCGCATCGGCGGCGCGAACGGCTACGCGTCACTGGGCTGGAACGGCGGCCGGATCGAGCGCGGCGCGGTGTGCGATCTCGTGACGATCGACACGCGGAGCGTGCGCACCGCGGGGGCTCTGCCGGATCAGGTCTGGCTGAGCGCCGCGGCATCCGACGTGCGCGACGTCGTCGTCGCGGGCCGGCCCGTCGTCGCGAACGGGCGGCACCGTCTCGGTGACGTCGATGAGATGCTGGCGGCTGTCGTGGACGAGGTCTTCCACTGAGCAGGGATGCCACTTCCCGCCCGCGCGGAACGGTACTCGGGGGCCGTGGGAACCGGGGCGCCGGGCACCTGTTGTCGCGACACGCCCGAGTTTGCGACACGCCCGGGCTGCACGTACACTAGTGAGGTTCCACATTCCGACGTGCCTTCGCTGTGCAGGTCGGATCACTGCCAGGGCAGTGCATAGGCGGCGCGAGAGCGCAGAGTCCTAGGCCGCGGGCAGCAGAACACCAATCCACTCCCTCGACAGGTTCGAGCACCGGGATGCCCGGAGATCGAACTGCACGTATGCGTGCGGTCGGGGAGGGAGCCGGAGGCGCAGGCCGCCGGTTTGACACGAGAACAGTGGTGCACCAGTGCCAGGGCGTGCAAGCGCCGCAGTGCGTCCAATGCCCCCGGGGTCCCCGGGCCGGTAAGACGCGGATAGAGAGTGAGCAGACAATGGCGGGACAGAAGATCCGCATTCGCCTGAAGTCGTACGACCACGCCGGCCTCGATTCGTCGGCCCGCAAGATCGTCGACACCGTGACCCGTGCGGGCGCGACCGTCGTGGGCCCCGTGCCCCTTCCGACCGAGAAGAACGTCGTGTGCGTCATCCGGTCGCCCCACAAGTACAAGGACAGCCGCGAGCACTTCGAGATGCGCACCCACAAGCGCCTCATCGACATCATCGACCCGACGCCCAAGGCCGTCGACTCGCTGATGCGTCTCGACCTCCCGGCCGACGTCAACATCGAGATCAAGCTCTGAGGTCGACATGGCTGATATCAACTCTAAGGTTTCCAAGGGCCTGCTGGGCACGAAGCTCGGCATGACCCAGGTTTGGGACGAGAACGGCAAGGTCGTTCCCGTCACCGTCATCGAGGTGGCACCGAACGTCGTCACCCAGGTGCGCACGCCCGAGAAGGACGGCTACAAGGCCGTCCAGATCGCCTACGGCCAGATCGACCCCCGCAAGGTCAATAAGCCGCAGACCGCCCACTTCGAGGCCGCCGGCGTGACGCCGCGTCGCCACCTCACCGAGATCCGCACGGCGGATGCTGCTGACTACTCACTCGGTCAGGAGCTCACGGTCGACGGTGTCTTCGAAGCCGGTCAGCTCGTCGACGTCGTCGGCACGAGCAAGGGCAAGGGCACCGCGGGTGTCATGAAGCGCCACAACTTCAAGGGCGTCTCGGCATCTCACGGTGCACACCGCAACCACCGCAAGCCCGGTTCGATCGGCGCCTCGTCGACCCCGAGCCGTGTCTTCAAGGGCATGCGCATGGCCGGCCGTATGGGTGGCGAGCGCGTGACCGTCCTCAACCTCACGGTGCACGCCGTCGACGCCGAGAAGGGTCTGCTGCTCGTCAAGGGCGCCGTCCCCGGCGCGCGTGGCCGCATCGTCTACGTCCGCAACGCAGTGAAGGGTGCCTGAACTCATGGCTGACTCGACTCTCGCGCTCGACGTGCGCAAGTCCGACGGCAAGAAGGCCGGCTCCGTGGAGCTGCCCGCCGCGATCTTCGACGTCAAGACGAACATCCCGCTGATCCACCAGGTCGTCGTCGCGCAGCGCGCGGCGGCTCGCCAGGGCACGCACGCGACCAAGACCCGAGGCGACGTCTCGGGCTCGGGCCGCAAGCCGTTCAAGCAGAAGGGCACCGGTAACGCCCGTCAGGGTTCGGTGCGCATGCCGCAGCACCGCGGCGGTGGCACCGTCCACGGCCCGCAGCCGCGTGACTACTCGCAGCGCACGCCCAAGAAGATGATCGCCGCCGCGCTCCTCGGTGCGCTGAGCGACCGCGTCCGCGGCGAGCGTCTTCACGTCGTGGAGTCCTTCGGCATCGAAGGCGCCCCCTCGACGAAGGCCGCTGCCGCCGTCCTCGCCGGCTTCGGCGCGGCCAAGAACGTCCTGATCGTCATCGACCGTGACGACGAGCTCAGCATCCGCAGCCTGCGCAACCTCGCATACGTGCACGTGCTGACCTTCGACCAGCTGAACGCCTACGACGTGATCGTCTCGGACGACATCGTCTTCACCAAGGCCGCCTTCGACGCGTTTGTCTCGACCAAGCTCGACACAAGTGCCGCTGCGAAGTCCGGCGCCACCACCGTGAGCACCGAGGAGGTCTCGGCATGAGCACCGTGAACAAGGACCCGCGCGACATCATCCTGAAGCCGGTCGTCTCCGAGAAGAGCTACGGGCTCATCGACGAGGGCAAGTACACGTTCCTCGTGGACCCCCGCTCGACGAAGACCGAGATCAAGCTCGCCATCGAGAAGATCTTCGGCGTCAAGGTCGTCGCGGTCAACACGATCAACCGCGTCGGCAAGTCCCGCCGCACCCGCTTCGGCACGGGCAAGCGCAAGGACACCAAGCGCGCCATCGTGACGCTCAAGTCGGGCACCATCGACATCTTCACGGCAGTCGGCTGACGGTCGGGATAGAGGACTAGAGAACAATGGCTATTCGCAAGTACAAGCCCACGACCCCGGGTCGCCGCGGCTCGTCGGTGGCTGACTTCGCCGAGATCACCCGATCGACGCCTGAGAAGTCGCTCCTTCGCCCGCTGAGCAAGACCGGTGGCCGCAACAACCAGGGCCGCATCACGACGCGTCACATCGGTGGCGGCCACAAGCGCCAGTACCGACTGATCGACTTCCGTCGCAACGACAAGGACGGCGTCAACGCCAAGGTCGCTCACATCGAGTACGACCCCAACCGCACCGCGCGCATCGCGCTGCTGCACTACTTCGACGGCGAGAAGCGCTACATCCTCGCGCCGAACAAGCTGAAGCAGGGCGACATCGTCGAGTCGGGTGCCGGCGCCGACATCAAGCCCGGCAACAACCTGCCGCTGCGCAACATCCCCACCGGTACCGTGATCCACGCGATCGAGCTCCGCCCCGGCGGCGGCGCGAAGATGGCGCGTTCGGCCGGTGTGTCGGTGCGTCTCGTCGCCAAGGACGGCCCCTACGCGCAGCTTCGTCTGCCGTCGGGCGAGATCCGCAACGTCGACGCGCGCTGCCGTGCGACGATCGGCGAGGTCGGCAACGCCGAGCAGTCGAACATCAACTGGGGCAAGGCCGGCCGCAACCGCTGGAAGGGCATCCGCCCGACCGTCCGCGGTGTCGCGATGAACCCGGTCGACCACCCGCACGGTGGTGGCGAGGGCAAGACGTCCGGTGGACGCCACCCCGTCTCCCCCTGGGGTCAGGCAGAGGGTCGCACCCGCCACCCCAACAAGGAGAGCGACAAGTACATCGTCCGCCGTCGCAACGCCGGCAAGAAGCGCAAGTAGGAGTAGAGGATGCCTCGCAGCCTTAAGAAGGGCCCCTTCGTCGACGAGCACCTGCTTCGCAAGGTCGTCTCCCAGAACGAAGCCGGTTCCAAGAACGTCATCAAGACCTGGTCCCGTCGCTCGATGATCATCCCGGCCATGCTGGGTCACACGATCGCCGTGCACGACGGTCGCAAGCACATCCCTGTGTTCGTGAGCGAGACCATGGTCGGTCACAAACTGGGCGAATTCGCGCCTACCCGCACCTTCCGCGGCCACGAGAAGGACGACAAGAAGGGTCGCCGCCGCTGACGCGGGGCGCTCTCGACAGAGATTAGGAGGAGAAGCAATGGTGGATTCCATCGCACGCGTGAAGCACATCCGCGTGACCCCTCAGAAGGCTCGCCGTGTCGTCGCTCTCATCAAGGGCAAGCAGGCTCAGGAGGCCTTGGCCATCCTGAAGTTCGCTCCGCAGGGCGCCAGTGAGCCGATCTACAAGCTCGTCGCCGCTGCCATCGCGAATGCTCGCGTGAAGGCGGACAAGGACGGCGAGTTCCTGGACGAGCAGGACCTGTACGTGGCCAACGCGTACGTCGACGAGGGCACGACGCTCAAGCGTTTCCAGCCCCGCGCTCAGGGTCGCGCTTTCCAGATCAAGAAGCGCACGAGCCACATCACGGTCGTGCTCTCCACGCCCGAGGTCGCAGACGCGGCTCCGGCAGCGTCGACAAGCTCAACGACCGGTAAGAAGAAGGCGAGCAAGTAATGGGCCAGAAAGTCAACCCGTACGGCTTCCGCCTCGGGATCACCACCGACCACGTGTCGCGCTGGTTTTCCGACTCGACGAAGCCCGGCCAGCGCTACGCGGACTACGTGGCCGAGGACATCAAGATCCGCAAGCTGCTGCAGAAGAACCTCGACCGCGCGGGCGTCAGCAACATCGAGATCGAGCGCACGCGTGACCGCGTTCGCGTCGACATCCACACCGCCCGCCCGGGCATCGTGATCGGCCGCCGCGGCGCCGAGGCCGAGCGCATCCGCGCCGACCTCGAGAAGCTCACCGGCAAGCAGATCCAGCTCAACATCCTCGAGGTCAAGAACCCCGAGGCCGACGCGCAGCTGGTCGCCCAGGGCGTGGCCGAGCAGCTCTCCGCTCGCGTGGCGTTCCGCCGCGCGATGCGCAAGGGTCTGCAGGGCGCGCAGCGCGCCGGCGCCAAGGGTGTCCGCATCCAGGTGTCGGGCCGCCTCGGCGGCGCCGAGATGAGCCGTTCGGAGTTCTACCGCGAAGGCCGTGTGCCGCTGCACACGCTCCGCGCGAACATCGACTACGGCTTCTACGAGGCCAAGACCACCTTCGGCCGCATCGGCGTGAAGGTCTGGATCTACAAGGGCGACCTCACCAACAAGGAACTCGCGCGCGAGCAGGCGAATGCGCCGAAGGCACCCCGCGGTCGTGACGACCGTGGCGGCGACCGTCGCCGTGGCCCCCGCAACGAGGCCCCCGTCGCAGAAGGAGCGTCTGCCTGATGCTTATTCCCCGCAAGGTCAAGTACCGCAAGCAGCACCACCCGGGTCGCTCCGGCCAGGCCTCCGGCGGCACCAAGGTGTCGTTCGGTGAGTTCGGCATCCAGGCGCTCACGCCCGCGTACGTGACGAACCGTCAGATCGAGTCCGCTCGTATCGCGATGACCCGTCACATCAAGCGTGGCGGCAAGGTGTGGATCAACATCTACCCCGACCGCCCGCTCACCAAGAAGCCCGCCGAGACCCGCATGGGTTCGGGTAAGGGCTCGCCGGAATGGTGGGTCGCGAACGTCAAGCCGGGCCGCGTCCTCTTCGAGGTCGCCGGTGTCAGCGAGGAACTCGCTCGCGAAGCCCTCACCCGGGCAATCCACAAGCTGCCGCTCAAGGCACGCATCATCAAGCGCGAGGAGGGCGACGCGTAATGGCGATCGGCACCAAGACGCTCGCCCCGAGCGAGCTCGACACGTTCGAAGACCAGCGCCTGGTCGAAGAGCTGCGCAAGGCCAAGGAAGAGCTGTTCAACCTGCGCTTCCAGTCGGCCACCGGCCAGCTCGAGAGCCACGGCCGCATCCGTGCGGTCAAGCGCGACATCGCGCGGCTCTACACCGTCATCCGTGAGCGCGAGCTCGGCATCCGTGCCACGCCCGCACCGCTGGAGACGGCGACGAAGGCGAAGAAGACCAAGGCCAAGAAGGCGGATGCCGCTGACGAGGCGACGAAGGAAGAGGCTGAGTGATGGCCACCAAGAAGGCTGAAGAAGCCGTCGTGACCGGTCACGAATCGGCTGAGCACGACGTGCGCGACGTGGACGCCCGCGGTTACCGCAAGTCGCGCCGCGGCTACGTCGTGAGCGACAAGATGGACAAGACGATCGTCGTCGAGGTCGAGGACCGCGTGAAGCACCCCCTCTACGGCAAGGTCATCCGTCGCACGTCCAAGGTCAAGGCACACGATGAGGGCAACACCGCCGGCATCGGCGACCTGGTCGTCATCAACGAGACCCGCCCGCTGAGCGCCACCAAGCGCTGGCGCCTCGTGGAGATTCTGGAGAAGGCCAAGTGATTCAGAACGAATCCCGCATCAAGGTCGCCGACAACACCGGCGCGAAGGAGCTGCTCACCATCCGCGTGCTCGGCGGCTCCGCACGTCGCTACGCCGGCGTGGGCGACATCATCGTCGCGACGGTCAAGGACGCGATCCCCGGCGGAAACGTCAAGAAGGGCGACATCGTCAAGGCTGTCGTCGTCCGCACCGTCAAGTCCACCCGTCGTCCCGACGGTTCCTACATCAAGTTCGACGAGAACGCCGCCGTCATCCTGAAGAGCGACGGGGAGCCTCGCGGCACCCGCATCTTCGGACCGGTCGGTCGTGAGCTTCGTGACAAGAAGTTCATGAAGATCGTCTCGCTCGCCCCGGAGGTCATTTGATCATGGCGAAGATCAAGAAGGGCGACCTGGTTCAGGTCATCACGGGCGCCAAGCCCGAACGCGGCGGCGACCGCGGCAAGCAGGGCAAGGTCCTCGAGATCCTGTCCGAGCAGAACCGCGTCATCGTCGAGGGCGTGAACTACGTCACCAAGCACACCCGCGTGGGCCAGACCCAGCGCGGAGCCAAGACGGGCGGCATCGAGACGATGGAAGCCCCGATCCACATCTCCAACGTCGCACTCGTCGACCCCTCGAGCAAGAAGCCGACCCGCGTCGGTCACCGCGTCGAGGAGCAGACGAAGGACGGCGTCAAGCGCACCGTCCGCGTGCGTTACGCGAAGAAGTCAGGCAAGGACCTCTGAACATGAGCAACGCCACTGCCGTGGAGGCTGGCAAGATCCAGCCCCGCCTGAAGCAGAAGTACCGGAACGAGATCAAGAAGCAGCTGCAGGAAGAGTTCGGCTACGCGAACGTCATGCAGATCCCCGGTCTCGTGAAGATCGTCGTGAACACGGGCGTCGGCGAAGCCGCGCGCGACAGCAAGGTGATCGACGGCGCGGTCTCGGACCTCGTCCAGATCACCGGCCAGAAGCCGATCGTCACGAAGGCACGCAAGTCGATCGCTCAGTTCAAGCTGCGCGAGGGCCAGCCCATCGGCGCACACGTCACCCTCCGCGGTGACCGTGCGTGGGAGTTCCTCGACCGCCTCGTGAACCTCGCGCTGCCGCGTATCCGCGACTTCCGCGGGCTTTCGCCCCAGCAGTTCGACGGTCACGGCAACTACACGTTCGGTCTCCAGGAGCAGTCCGTGTTCCACGAGATCGACCAGGACCGGATCGATCGCGTGCGCGGCTTCGACATCACGATCGTCACCGATGCGAAGACGGACGACGAGGGCCGCGCACTCCTGCGCCACCTCGGCTTCCCGTTCCGCACCGAGAACGCACAGGCCTGATCTTCGGATGCCGCGGGTTCGGCGCACGGCGCACGGCGCCTGCCCGCGGCATCCGTTCCCACAACTGAATACTGCTGAATCATCGAAGGTCGGCCGGCGTGTAACGGTGTGTCGAAACCTCATGAACAAAGGAAAACAACCATGACGATGACAGACCCGGTCGCAGACATGCTGACCCGTCTGCGCAACGCGAACTCGGCACACCACGACTCCGTGGCCATGCCCAACTCGAAGCTCAAGACGAACATCGCCGAGATCCTCACGAAAGAGGGCTACATCGCGGGGTGGGAGATCAGCGACGCACGCGTCGGCCAGACCCTCACCATCTCGCTGAAGTACGGCCCCAACCGCGAGCGGTCGATCGCCGGCATCAAGCGCGTCTCCAAGCCCGGTCTGCGCGTGTACGCACGCTCGACCGAGCTGCCCACCGTGCTCGGTGGTCTCGGCGTCGCGATCCTGTCCACCTCCTCCGGTCTTCTCACGGACCGTCAGGCCGAGCAGAAGGGCGTGGGCGGGGAAGTTCTCGCCTACGTGTGGTGATCTGACATGTCGCGTATCGGACGCCTTCCCATCGACATCCCCGCCGGCGTGACCGTCTCGGTCTCCGGTCAGGACGTCACCGTCAAGGGCCCCAAGGGCGAGCTGACGCTCGCCGTGGCTCGCCCCCTCGAGGTCAAGGTCGAGGAGAACCAGGTCATCGTGACCCGGCCCGACGACGAGCGCGAATCGCGCTCGCTGCACGGCCTGACCCGCACCCTGATCAACAACAACATCATCGGTGTCACGCAGGGCTACTCGAAGGGCCTCGAAGTCGTCGGCACGGGCTACCGCGTCGCGCAGAAGGGCAGCTCGCTCGAGTTCGCACTCGGCTTCTCGCACCCCGTGCTCGTCGACCCGCCCACCGGGATCACGTTCTCGGTCGAGGGCAACAACAAGGTCACCGTGACCGGCATCGACAAGCAGGCCGTCGGTGAGGCGGCTGCGAACATCCGCAAGATCCGCAAGCCCGAGCCCTACAAGGGCAAGGGTGTGCGTTACGCGGGCGAGGTCGTCCGCCGCAAGGCCGGAAAGGCTGGTAAGTAAGCATGGCTGTGAAGTCGAAGTCCGACGCCCGCGCGCGTCGTCACGCCCGCCTTCGCAAGAAGGTCGTCGGCACTGCCGAGCGTCCCCGCCTCGTGGTCACGCGTTCCTCGCGTCACGTGTTCGTCCAGCTCGTCGACGACAGCCAGGGTCACACCGTGGCCTCGGCGTCGACGCTGGAGACCGATCTGCGTTCGTTCGACGGTGACAAGACCGCCAAGGCGCGCAAGGTCGGCGAGCTCGTCGCCGAGCGTGCGAAGGCCGCCGGCGTCGAAGACGTCGTGTTCGACCGCGGTGGCAACCGCTACGCGGGCCGGGTCGCGGCGATCGCCGACGGCGCCCGCGAGGGAGGTCTGAACCTGTGAGTGAGAACAAGGAGAACGAAGTGACCACGACCGCTGAGCCGGCTGCGGCCACCGAGGCACCCGCCACGGAGGCGCCCGCCGAGCGCGAGCGCGAGCCGCGCCGCGGCGGACGTGAGCGCAACCAGAACCAGCGCGACCGTGGTCGCGACCGCAACGAGAGCCAGTTCCTCGAGCGCGTCGTCACCATCAACCGCGTGTCGAAGGTCGTCAAGGGCGGCCGTCGCTTCAGCTTCACGGCGCTCGTCGTCGTGGGTGACGGCAACGGTCTCGTGGGCGTCGGCTACGGCAAGGCCCGCGAAGTGCCCCTGGCCATCTCGAAGGGTGTCGAAGAGGCCAAGCGCAACTTCTTCCGCGTGCCCCGCGTCGGCAAGACCATCCCGCACCCCGTGCAGGGTGAGACCGCCGCAGGCGTCGTGCTGCTTCGCCCCGCCGCCGCGGGTACCGGTGTCATCGCCGGTGGTCCCGTCCGCGCCGTGCTCGAGTGCGCCGGCATCCACGATGTCCTCTCGAAGTCGCTCGGCTCGTCGAACACGATCAACATCGTGCACGCGACGGTCACGGCGCTGAAGATGCTCGAGGAGCCCCGTGCGGTCGCCGCGCGCCGTGGCCTGGACTACGACCAGGTTGCACCGGCGATCCTGCTCCGCAACGAGGCCAAGGCCGCTGAGGCAGCGAAGGCAGGTTCATGATGGCCGAACGTCTGAAGGTCACACAGGTCAAGTCCAAGGTGAGCGAGAAGCAGAACCAGCGCGACACGCTGCGTTCGCTCGGTCTCAAGCGGATCGGCGACTCGGTCGTCCGTCCGGACGACGCGCAGACGCGCGGTTACGTCAAGACCGTCGCCCACCTCGTGAAGGTTGAGGAGATCGACTAATGGCTGAGAAGGCCGAGAAGAAGGACGAGGCCGTCACGGCCGCGCCCAAGAAGGCTGCCGCCAAGAAGCCGGCCGCCACCAAGGCCGCGCCGAAGAAGGATGCCCCGGCATCCCGGCCCGGCGTCCTCAAGGTGCACCACCTGCGTCCCGTCCCGGGCGCCCACACCGCCAAGACCCGTGTCGGTCGCGGTGAGGGCTCGAAGGGCAAGACGGCCGGTCGCGGCACCAAGGGCACGAAGGCCCGCAACACCGTGCGGGTCGGCTTCGAGGGCGGCCAGATGCCGCTGCACATGCGTACGCCGAAGCTGCGCGGGTTCAAGAACCCGTTCCGCGTCGAGTACCAGGTCGTGAACCTCGAGAAGCTCGCCGAACTCTACCCGTCCGGTGGAGACGTCACCGTGAGCGACCTCGTCGCAAAGGGAGCCGTCCGCAAGAACGAGAAGGTCAAGGTGCTCGGCACCGGCGACATCTCGGTCAAGCTCACCGTGTCCGTCGACAAGGTCTCGGGTTCCGCCGAGCAGAAGATCGTCGCGGCAGGCGGCACCGTCAAGTAACACGCACGGAGAGGGCCGGAGGACATCCTCCGGCCCTCTCTGGGCTAACCTGGGTTTCGTGTGCGCTGCGAGCGCACCGGCATCCCCCCTGGAGGCATCGTCTTGTTCAGCGCCATTGCGCGGATCTTCCGTACACCCGACCTGCGGCGGAAGATCGCCTTCACGCTCGCGATCATCGCCATCTATCGGCTCGGCGCGCACGTGCCGACTCCGTTCGTGGACTTCCCGAACGTGCAGTCCTGCCTGAGAGATTCGGCGGGGACCGAGGGCCTCCTCTCGCTCGTGAACCTGTTCTCGGGCGGCGCCCTGCTGCAGCTGTCGATCTTCGCGCTGGGCGTCATGCCCTACATCACCGCGACGATCATCACGCAGCTCCTGCGCGTCGTCATCCCGCACTTCGAGGCGCTCCACAAGGAGGGCCAGGCGGGCCAGGCGAAGCTCACGCAGTACACCCGCTACCTCACGATCGCCCTCGCGCTGCTGCAGTCGACGACTCTCGTCACCGTGGCTCGCAGCGGTCAGCTGTTCGGGTTCACCGGCATCCCCGAGTGCGAGCAGCTGCTGACGAACGACGTGTGGTGGGCCCAGCTGCTCATGATCATCACGATGACCGCCGGCACCGGCCTCATCATGTGGTTCGCCGAGCTCGTCACCGAGCGCGGCATCGGCAACGGCATGTCGCTGCTCATCTTCGTCTCGATCGCGGCGACCTTCCCCGGTTCGCTGTGGGCCATCGCACAGGCGCGTGGCTTCGAGGTCTTCCTGCTCGTGCTGGCCGTCGGCATCCTCGTCATGGCGCTCGTCGTCTACGTCGAGCAGTCGCAGCGCCGCATCCCCGTCCAGTACGCCAAGCGCATGGTCGGGCGCCGCACGTACGGCGGCACGAACACGTACATCCCGATCAAGGTCAACCAGGCCGGCGTCGTGCCGGTCATCTTCGCCTCGTCGCTGCTGTACATCCCCGCGCTCATCGCGCAGTTCAACCAGCCGCAGCCGGGCGAAGAGGTTCCGGCATGGGTGACCTGGATCCAGCAGTACCTCGTCACGGGCGACCACCCGCTCTACATGGCGCTGTACTTCCTGCTCATCGTCGGCTTCACGTACTTCTACGTCGCGATCACGTTCAACCCCGTCGAGGTCGCCGACAACATGAAGAAGTACGGCGGGTTCATCCCCGGCATCCGTGCCGGGCGTCCGACCGCCGAATACCTGGACTACGTGCTCACGCGCATCACCGCGCCCGGCTCGATGTACCTCGGTCTCATCGCCCTCATTCCGCTTGTCGCCCTGTCGACGGTCGGCGCGAACCAGAACTTCCCGTTCGGCGGCGCATCGATCCTCATCATCGTCGGCGTCGGACTGGCGACGGTGAAGGACATCGATGCTCAGCTCCAGCAGCGTCACTACGAAGGGCTCCTCCGTTGACGAACACGCCTCAGCACCCCCACCACGACCGCCACGAGGGACACCTCGCGTTCGGCGAGCACGAGCAGCACCGCGAAGGCGCGGCGCACCGCCGCGGCGAAGAGGTGCCGCTTCAGCCGGCGCGACTCGTGCTGGTGGGTCCGCAGGGCTCGGGAAAGGGCACGCAGGCCGCGCGCATCGCTGAGCTGTTCGGCATCGCCGCGATCTCGACCGGTGACGTCTTCCGTCAGAACATCAAGGACGAGACCGACCTCGGTCGCCAGGTGAAGGCCGTCATCGAGGCGGGGGATCTGGTGTCCGACGCGCTGACCTTCGAGGTCGTGCGCGATCGTCTGGGTGAGCCCGACGCGGCGACCGGCTTCCTGCTCGACGGATTTCCGCGCAACCTCGGCCAGCTCGGCATGCTCGACGAGTACCTCGTCACGCGTGACGAGCCGCTGACCGCCGTGCTCGAACTGGGCGTGGCGCGCGCCGTGAGCGTCGATCGCCTGCGCCGTCGCGCGCTCGAACAGGGCCGCACGGATGACACGGAAGAGGTCATCGAGAACCGCCTGGCGATCTATGAGCGCGAGACGGCACCGATCCTCGAGGTCTACCGCGACCGGGGCATCGTCGACTCGATCGACGGCGTCGGCTCGCTCGACGAGGTGACGGCACGCGTCATCGGCGCGCTCCGCGCCCGCGGGATCGTCCCGACCGCTTCCTGACGTGCTGCGCCGCTCCATCTACAAGACGCCCGCCCAGCTGCGGGCGATGATCGAGCCCGGTCGCATCACGGCGGCTGCGCTCGACGCCGTTCGCGCGCTCGTGGCACCCGGTGTCACGACCGCCGAGCTGGATGCCGCGGCATCCGCTGCGATCACCGAGCGCGGCGCGGAATCGAACTTCCAGCTCGTGCGGGGCTATCGCCACACGATCTGCGCCTCGGTCAACGAAGAGGTCGTGCACGGCATCCCGGGCGAGCGCGTTCTGCAGCCCGGTGACATCCTGTCCGTCGACGCGGGCGCGCAGTTCCGCGGTTGGAACGGCGACTCCGCATTCAGCGTCGTGCTGCCCGACCCCTCGCGACCCGACGTCGTCGCCGCGCGGCAGCGGCTGTCCGACGTCACGCAGGGGTCGCTGTGGGCCGGCATCGCCGCGCTCGCGGGAGCGAAGCACCTCGGTGAGATCGGCGCCGCGATCGAGGACCACATCGAGGCGAACGCTCCCGAGGGCGGGTACGGCATCCTGCGCGATTACGTCGGGCACGGCATCGGCCGGAAGATGCACGAGTCGCCGTCGGTGTTCAACTACCGGGTCTCCGACCCCGGGCCCGAAGTCCGCCCCGGACTCGTGCTCGCGATCGAGCCCATGGTCGTCATCGGCGACCAGGAGACCTTCATCGAAGATGACGGCTGGACGGTGTCGACCCTCGACGGAACCGCCGGTTCGCACTGGGAGCACAGCGTCGCGGTGCACGACGACGGCATCTGGGTGCTGACGGCACCCGACGGCGGCGCGGAGGGACTCGCGCCATTCGGCATCACCCCCCGACCCATCGGCTGAGGCCGGAGAGGAAGTCATGGCACAGGCACGCAAGGTCAACCCGTTCGCGATCTGGATCAGCATCGGCGTCGTCGTGGCGCTCATCCTCGTGACGGTGCTGGTCGTCTGGATGAACAACACCGCGAACGCCCCGGGTCCCCGGCCGGAGAGCTCGGGCATCAACTCCGAGACCGGCGCCATCCAGGTCGGCACCGGATCCGACGAGCTCGATGTGTGGTTCGACTTCTACTGCTCGCACTGCCAGAACTTCGAGAAGACGTACGGCCCGACGGTCGACGATCTGCTCGACGAGGGCACGATCACCGCGAACCTCTTCCCGGTCGCGCTCGCGAACCTCAACGCCGCATCGGGAACGGACTTCTCGGAGCGTTCGGCGAACGCCATGTACTGCGTCGCCGAGGCCGCACCGGACGCGTCCTACCCCTTCATGCAGGCCGTCTTCGGCGCAGGCCCCACGGGTGGAGGGCTCACCGACGAGCAGCTGATCTCCGAAGCCGAGAAGGCCGGAGCGACGGGCATCGACACGTGCGTCGAAGAGCGCGAGTACGTCGACTTCGTGCGGAAGCAGACCAACTCGATCCCCGAGGGCCCCGGCGGAGGCGCCGGCACCCCGACGATCGTCCTCAACGGCGATTTCGTCACCCTGACGGGCGACCCCGCGGCCGACCTCCTCGCGCCGCTGCGCTGATCGCGGGGGCCGCGGCACCGCGGTTTGCCGCCGGCCCCACTATCACGTATGCTTGAGTGTTGGTGCCTTGCGCCTTTATTGGCGTGTCGGGAACCGCAATCCCATCCATCCGCAGACCGACCGGTCTGCCGCGAGTGTTAGCGAGCGTATGGCGAAGAAAGACGGTGTCATCGAGATCGAGGGCGTGATCTCCGAGGCTCTGCCCAACGCGATGTTCCGCGTCGAGCTCAGCAACGGACACAAGGTCCTCGCCACGATCTCGGGCAAGATGCGACAGAACTACATCCGCATCATCCCCGAGGACCGCGTCGTCGTAGAGCTTTCGCCCTACGACCTCACGCGCGGCCGCATCGTCTACCGCTACCGCTAGACCGGTCGAGAAGTAACGCCCGCTCGTCCCTGAGCTCGTCGAAGGGTCGCGCGCGGCGAAGACAGCGAAACAGGAAATCATGAAGGTCAATCCCTCCGTCAAGCCCATCTGCGACCACTGCAAGGTCATCCGTCGCCACGGTCGCGTCATGGTGATCTGCAAGTCGAACGCACGTCACAAGCAGCGCCAGGGCTGAGTCGAGTCGGGTGACTTTCGCGAAGCGGAACTCACGCGATTCGACTCAAGATCGAGTAGCGCCGCCGCAGGCGACGCGTATCGAGATCTGACACACAACTGAACACATCACACAGGCAGGTTCGGAACCGGCGCTTCGGCGCAGGGGACACCTCGGGCGGAGGCCCGAGCACAGATCCTGCTCCATACCTCCACCTACTCCTTAGGAGAGCCGCATGGCACGTCTTGCCGGCGTCGACATCCCGCGCGATAAGCGCGTGGTGATCGCCCTTACCTACATCTACGGCGTTGGCCGTACCCGCTCGAGCGAGATCCTCACCGCGACGGGCATCGACGAGAACGTCCGCGTCAAGGACCTCAGCGACGACCAGCTCATCGCCCTCCGCGACCACATCGAGGGCACCTACAAGGTCGAGGGTGACCTCCGCCGCGAGGTGGCCGCCGACATCCGCCGCAAGGTCGAGATCGGCTCCTACGAGGGTCTGCGTCACCGCCGCGGCCTCCCGGTGCGCGGGCAGCGCACGAAGACGAACGCGCGTACCCGCAAGGGTCCGAAGCGCACGGTCGCCGGCAAGAAGAAGGCGCGCTAAGCGCGGCCCCGAAGGTTCAGGAGAACACGCACATGGCACAGGCCAAGTCCGCCGCGCGCAAGCCGCGCCGCAAGGAGAAGAAGAACATCGCGCTGGGCCACGCCCACATCAAGTCGACGTTCAACAACACGATCGTCTCGATCACCGACCCGTCGGGCGCCGTCATCAGCTGGGCGTCGTCGGGTGGCGTGGGCTTCAAGGGCTCGCGCAAGTCGACGCCGTACGCCGCCGGCATGGCGGCCGAGGCTGCTGCCCGTCAGGCGCAGGAGCACGGCGTCAAGAAGGTCGACGTCTTCGTGAAGGGCCCGGGCTCGGGTCGCGAGACGGCGATCCGTTCGCTCACCGCCGCTGGTCTCGAGGTCGGTTCGATCCAGGACGTCACTCCGCAGGCGCACAACGGGTGCCGCCCGCCCAAGCGCCGCCGCGTCTGATCCCACTCACGCGCCGCGCGTGGCCTGCTCGCACCGTGCCGGTTGTCGAGTAGGCCGCGCGTCGGCCGCTTCGAGACATCGGATGCCTGGGCCCAGGCATCCCCCGAGTAGAACTCAACACCTCACACACCGCACGTGTCATATAGCGGGCACGTGATCGAAAGGAACACATAGTGCTCATTGCACAGCGTCCCACCCTGACCGAGGAGAAGATCGGGGAGTTCCGCAGCCGCTTCATCATCGAGCCGCTGGAGCCCGGCTTCGGCTACACGATCGGCAACGCGCTGCGTCGCAGCCTTCTCTCGTCGATCCCCGGCGCCGCCGTCACGTCGATCCGCATCGACGGAGTGCTGCACGAGTTCAGCACCATCCCCGGGGTCAAGGAGGATGTCACCGAGATCATCCTCAACATCAAGCAGCTCGTCGTCTCGAGCGAGCGCGACGAGCCCATCACCGCCTACCTGCGCAAGACCGGCGCCGGTGAGGTCACGGCCGCCGACATCTCCGCGCCCGCCGGTGTCGAGGTGCACAACCCCGAGCTGGTCATCGCGACGCTGAACGACACCGCGAAGTTCGAGCTCGAGCTGACGATCGAGCGCGGTCGCGGCTACGTCTCGGCGACCCAGAACCGCAACGAGTACGCCGAGGCCGGCCAGATCCCGGTCGACTCGATCTACTCGCCCGTGCTGAAGGTCTCGTACCGCGTCGACGCGACGCGTGCCGGGGAGCGCACCGACTTCGACAAGCTCGTCCTGGACGTCGAGGCGAAGCCGTCGATCGCTCCGCGTGACGCGGTGGCATCGGCCGGTCGCACGCTGACCGAGCTGTTCGGGCTCGCCCGCGAGCTGAACGTCGAGGCCGAGGGCATCGAGATCGGCCCCGCGCCGGTCGAGACGGTCCTCTCGAACGAGCTGTCCATGCCGATCGAGGACCTGGATCTGTCGGTCCGCTCGTACAACTGCCTCAAGCGCGAGGGAATCAACACGGTGTCCGAGCTGGTCGCCCTGTCGGAGACCCAGCTCATGAACATCCGCAACTTCGGCCAGAAGTCGGTCGACGAGGTGCGCGACAAGCTCGTCTCGCTCGGACTGTCGCTCAAGGACTCGGTTCCCGGGTTCGACGGCGCGCACTTCTACGGCGGCTACGAAGACGAAACCGTCTGATCGATCGACACTCACCCTGGAGTAACTGAGAATGCCTAAGCCCACGAAGGGTCCCCGCCTCGGAGGCGGCCCCGCACACGAGCGTCTGCTGCTTGCGAACCTCGCCGCCGCGCTCTTCACGCACAAGTCGATCAAGACGACCGAGACCAAGGCCAAGCGCCTGCGTCCGCTCGCGGAGCGCCTCATCACGTTCGCCAAGCGCGGCGACCTGCACGCGCGCCGTCGTGTGCTGTCGGTCATCGGCGACAAAGAGGTCGTGCACGTCCTCTTCGCCGAGATCGCACCGCTCGTCGCCGATCGTGAGGGTGGCTACACCCGCATCACGAAGGTCGGCAACCGCAAGGGCGACAACGCACCCATGGCCGTGATCGAGCTCGTCCTCGAGCCCGTGACCAAGAAGCCGAAGTCGGCGAAGAAGTCCGCTGCCGCCGAGGCCCCCGCCGCTGAGGCGCCCGCCGCCGAGGCCGAGGTCGCCGAGGAGGCTCCCGCCGAGGACGCCGCGGCCGACGCCGGAGCGGAGTCGCCCGAAGAGGGCGCCGCCGCCGAAGCTGCTGCCGAAGACGCCGTCGAGGCCGACAAGGCCTGACGCGACCGAGTCGCATCACGAGACCCGCACACCCCCTGGGG
>NZ_JBHJZS010000026.1:0-43489 GCF_042271185.1 Microbacterium sp. NPDC055910 | reverse complement strand
CACCCGCGCCGATCGGTGTCGACGCGGGTGTCGACGATCCGCTCAGGCGGCGGCGGCCAGCGGTGCGCCCGACATCGCGACGAGGCCGTCGGCGGTGGCATCCACCGTCACGGAACCGCCTTCGGTGAGGGCGCCCGTCACGAACAGCTCGGCGAGCCGGTCATCGACTTCGCGCTGGATGAGCCGGCGCAGCGGCCGCGCCCCGTATTCGGGCTCGTAGCCGTGCTCGGCGAGCCACTCGATCGCCGCGTCGGTCACCGCGAACGTCACGTCACGCCGCGCCAGTCGGGCCTCGGTCGCGCCGAGCAGCAGGTGCACGATCGTGCGCAGCTGCGACTTCTCCAGCTTGCGGAACAGCACGATCTCGTCGATGCGGTTGAGGAACTCCGGTCGCATCGCTTCGCGCAGCTTGCCCATGACCCGATCGCGCAGGTCCTTCTCCGACCCGAAGCCGGTGGACCCGCCGCCGTCGGCGAGGAAGCCGATGGCGCCGCCGCGCGACGCGAGGAACTCCGAGCCGAGGTTCGAGGTCATCACGATCACCGTGTTGCGGAAGTCCACCGTGCGCCCCTGGCCGTCGGTGAGTCGGCCGTCGTCGAGCACCTGCAGCAGCAGGTTGAAGACATCCGGATGCGCCTTCTCGATCTCGTCGAACAGCACAATCGAGTACGGATTGCGCCGCACACGCTCGGTGAGCTGCCCGGCTTCGTCGTACCCGACGTAGCCTGGAGGGGCACCGACGAGTCGCGACACGGTGTGCCGTTCGCCGAACTCGCTCATGTCGAACCGGATCACGCTGTTCCCCGACCCTGCCACGCCGGTCCCTGAGCTTGTCGCCCCGGACCCGGAGCCTGCCACCCCGGTCCCTGAGGTTGTCGCCCCGGTCCCTGAGCTTGTCGAAGGGTCGTCGAACAACGAGCTCGCGAGCGCCTTCGCGAGCTCGGTCTTGCCGACTCCGGTCGGACCCAGGAAGAGGAACGATCCGACGGGGCGGTGCGCGTCACCCATTCCCGTGCGACTGCGGCGCACGGCCTTCGCCACGGCCGCGACGGCGTCGTCCTGCCCGATGACGCGCGCGTGCAACTCGTCCTCGAGGCGCGCGAGCCGGTCGCGTTCCGATTGGGTGAGACGGGCGACGGGGATGCCGGTGGCGCGACTGATCACGCCCGCGATCTCGGGTTCGTCGACGACATGCTGCGTCGCGTCCCGCTCGACGCGCGCGGGGTTCTCGGCCGCGTGCTCGATCTTCGCCTGCACGGCCGCGATCTCGTCGCGCAGGCGCGAGGCCTCTTCGTAGTGCTCGGCCGAGACGGCGGCGTTCTTGTCCGCCTCGAGCGATGCGAGCTGCGCCATGAGCGCGCTCACGTCGACCTTCGCGCCCAGGCGCAGCCGCAGGCGCGCACCGGCCTGGTCGATGAGGTCGATCGCCTTGTCGGGCAGCACGCGCTCGGTGAGATAGCGATCGCTCAGCTCGACGGCGGCGCGCAGCGCCTCGTCGGTGTAGACGATGCCGTGGTGGTCTTCGTAGGCGGGCTTGAGCCCGTGCAGGATGCGCACGGCGTCTTCGACCGACGGCTCGCCGACGCGGACGGGCTGGAAGCGGCGTTCGAGCGCGGAGTCCTTCTCGATCACGCGGTACTCCGTGAGCGTCGTCGCACCGACGAGGCGCAGGTCGCCGCGGGCGAGACGCGGCTTGAGGATGTTGCCGGCGTCCATCGAGCCCTCGCCGCCGCCTCCCGCACCGACGACGGTGTGCACTTCGTCGATGAAGACGATGAGCTCGCCGTCTTGCGCGGCGATCTCGTCCATCGTTCCGGTGAGTCGCTCTTCGAAGTCGCCGCGGTAGCGCGTGCCCGAGAGCATCGCGGGCAGGTCGAGCGCGATGACGCGCTTGTCGCGCAGCTGGTCGGGGACCTCGCCGGCCGTGATCGCCCGCGCGAGACCTTCGACGACGGCGGTCTTGCCGACGCCGGCCTCGCCCACCAGGACGGGGTTGTTCTTCGTGCGTCGACTGAGGATCTCGATCGTCTGCTCGATCTCCGCGGCGCGGCCGATCACCGGATCCAGCTCGCCCGCCCGAGCGAGCGCGGTCAGGTCGGTGCCGAATCGGTCGAGCATCGGCGTGGCGGATGCCGCGGCATCCGGTTGCTGCTCGGAGCCCACGCCGCCCGGGGTGACGGTCTCACGCGCTCCCTGTGTGAGTGCCTCGGCGGTCACGCCGGCGTGCGCCAGCACCTGACCGGCGGGGGTGTCCTGGGCGAGCACGAGCGCGAAGAAGAGGTGCTCCGGATCGACGTAGGTCGATCCGGACGAGCGTGCCACCTGGAACGCGTGGAACAGAGCGCGCTGCACCGACGGTGTAACAACGGCACCCTCGACACCGGCGGCACCGGATGCCGCGGGCAGACGCTCTTCGGTCGCGCGGGCGATCGCGGCGGGATCGGCGCCGATGCGCTCGACGGCGTCCTTCGCGGGCGATTCCGCCACGAGCACGCGCAGCACGTGAAGCGCGTCGAGCTCGTGCTGGCCGCGCTCGAGCGCGAACCGGCCGGCGCGCTGCAGGATCTCCTGCGTGCGCGAGCCGAGGAAGCGGCTGAGGTCGATTGAGCGACCCGCTCGGGCGCGCTCGCCCGCGAGGTACCGCGCGAGGAACTCGTCGAACGAGCCGTCGTTGGCGTCGGATCCGGTCGAGGGGGTGAAGTCTTCGGGCATGCCATCTCTCCTGTGAAACTTGAGTAGAGGACTATCAACTTACAAAGTTGAGCATAGTCATATCAAGTTCAACGAGCGTCCGCGACGCCTATTCCCTGACGCGATCGCCCAGGGCGAACAGCACACGCGGTTTCGCGCGGCACGTCATTGCGGACGATCGATGTCCTCGACGACGTCTACCGTGAACGTGCCATCCGGAAGAACGAGAGGAATCCCTCATGGACTGGAAGATCGAACTCATTTTCGTGCCGGTGACCGATGTCGACCGCGCGAAGGACTTCTACGTCACGATCGGCTTCATCGCCGACCACGACGAGACCCCGGTCGAGGGGCTGCGGTTCGTGCAGATGACACCGCCCGGCTCGGCGTGCTCGATCGCGCTCGGCACGGGTCTCGGCGGTTCGCTCGAACCCGGCCGGCAGGACACGATCCAGGTCGTCGTTCCCGACGCCGACGAGGCGCTCGCGCATCTGCACGGTGTCGGCGTCGACGCGAAGGGCGTCGACGAGCAGTCGTGGGGACGCTTCGTCACCTTCGACGATCCCGATGGCAACACGTGGACGCTGCAGGAACTCCCGGACTACGGGGCCTGATCAGTGCCGCCCACCCGGCGGGCCGATGATCAACAGCACGACGAACACGAGGATCACCGCGAGCGCCAGCAGGATCGCCAGCACCCACGGCCGGCGCAGGAACCAGCGCATGAGCCGGTCGTGCCACGCGGCATCCCGCGGGTCGGTCGTCTGCTCCAGCCGCCACGCTCCGCGGAGCCGGCCCGAGCGGTGCAGCCAGATCTCCATCGGGATCGTCGCGTACGGCACGATCGCGCTCACGATGGCACTGATCGTCGGGCCCGGACGCCAGCGCTGGTTCTTAGCGACGAGGATCGCCGTCGCCCCGTACGACAAGAACACGAACCCGTGGATGCCGCCGCCGATCGTCGTCGCGATGGACAGGTCGAGCGTCGCCCGCAGGATCAGACCCGTGATGAGGAGCGTCCACGAGATCGCCTCGGCGATCGCCAGCGTGCGGAACAGGGTCTGGGGCGTGCGGAACACGGGTCTCCTCGGGTGGGGGGTGCGTTCAAGCCTACGTTCGCGCGTGACCTGCCGACGACACCGGATGCCGCGGACTAGCGTGGAGCGGTGATGTTCTCGCTCGACGACCTGCGACGCTGGCCCGACCTCGACGCACCCGGGCTCGTCGCCGTGGACGCCGCCGACCGACTGCTGCTGGACGAGTCCGCGATTGCGCTCGCCGACCTCGCCCCCGGTGAGCTCGCCGTGATCGGCGACGCGTACGGCGCCCTCGCGCTCGGCGCCGCCGCGCAGGGGGTCCGGGGCATCCGCGTCCACCAGGACGCTCTGACGGGCGAGCGGGCGCTCGCCGCCAACGCCGAGCGCGCCGGGCTCTCCGACACGTTCGTCTCGCACGGTCTCGATGCGTCGCTCGTGGCCGGTGCCCGCGTCGTGCTCGTCCGGCTCCCCCGTTCGCTCGACGCGCTGCGCGATATCGCCGCGCTCATCGCCGCCCACGCGGCATCCGATGTCGTCGTCTTCGCCGGCGGGCGCATCAAGCACATGACGCTCGCGATGAACGAGGTGCTGCGCGCGAATTTCGACCGACTCGACATCACGCACGCACGCCAGAAGTCACGGGTCCTGATCGCTCGCGGCCCGCGTGACGGGCACGACCCCACGCCTCGCACACGGGAGCACGATGGCCTCGTCGTCTGCGCGTTCGGCGGCGCGTTCGCCGGACCGTCGATCGACATCGGCACGAGGCTGCTGCGGGATCACCTGCCCGATCGCGTGGCCGCTCCGGCGATCGACCTCGCCTGCGGCACGGGCATCGTCGCGACCTCGCTCGCGCTGCGTCACCCCGACCTGACCGTGTACGCCTCGGACGAGTCGGCGGCGGCGGTCGCCTCGGCCCGCGCGACGGCCGCGGCGAACGGCGTCGCCGACCGCGTGCGGGTCGAGCGCGACGACCTGCTCGGCGCGCTCGCCGCCCACAGCGCCGGCTTCATCGCGCTCAATCCGCCGTTCCACAGCGGCAGCGCCGTGACCGAAGACCTCGCGGAGCGCTTCTTCCGGGATGCCGCGCGGGTGCTCCGCCCCGGCGGAGAGCTGTGGACGGTGTTCAATTCGGGCCTGCGCTACCGCGCGGCGCTCGAGAAGATCGTCGGTCCGACCCGTCAGATCGCGCGCAACGCGAAGTTCACCGTCACCGCGTCCACGCGGCGGTGACACGCCGCGGCGGAGGTCGCCGCACCGAGAGCACGTCGAGGATCAGGCGCTCTCGCCGGACTGCTCGCGCCGACGCCGGGCGAGTTCGGCGCGCAGCCGGTCCTCTTCGATCTCCCGCTCGAGCTCGGCGAGCTGCTGCTCGGTCGTGCGCACGTCGTGACGGATCGGGGCCGGGGCCGGGGCCGGCTGAGTCCGCGGTCGCGCGGCGGGGCGCGGCATCCGCGGACCGTCTTCCGGGTACACCCGTCCGAGCGTGAACCACAGCACGCTGCCGATGATCGGCAGCAGGATCACGATGATGATCCACATCGTCTTGGGCAGGTGCTTCACCTGGAAATCGTCGCGACGGATGATGTCGACGAGCGAGAACACCATCACGCCGATGACGAGGAGCGAGAGAAGAGGCATCGGGGTCAGCCTAGCGGGGCGCGGAGAGCCGGTTGCCGGCGGCTCCCGAGCGGAACGTCGGGTCGGGATCGTTCCACGTCTCGATCGTCTGGGCGACCCAGAAGGCCGCGAAGAGCACGAGGGCGGCGGCTTCTCCGAGGAAGACCGGGGAGATCCCCCACGGCTCGGGCACCGCGGCGCCGAGAGAGCCGGCGATGACCACCGCGAGCAAGGCCAGCAGGATGGCGACGATCGCGATCGCGATCGTCAGATAGACGGCTCGATATCCGAACGCGCGCGCACGACCGGCGTCGATCCCTGACGCGAGGGCGGCGAGCGCGATGAAGGCGAAGAACGAGGCTGCGGCGATGACGTGGCCGACCCGCAGAAAGCTGTCGGATGCCGCGAACCACCACACCGTCGTGGCGGCGATGAGCACCCCTGAGACGACGAGCGTGAGCAGTCGTCTCGACACCGCTCCCTGCACGATGGCCAGCACGAACACGCTCCCCCAGCCCACAGCCGCGGTCACCAGCAGCGCCGTCATGCCGGTGGCGACCGCCGGCACGAAGGCCTCGGGCACGCACGGCTCGACACCGCGCGGGCACGTGAGCGTGAGGCCGGGCACGTCACCCGCGAAGACCGGTGCCGGCACGACCGCGATCAGCGGGGCGACGATCGCGGCGAGGTCCAGCGACACCTGCCCGAAGCTGCGGCCGGACAGCACCAGCAGCGCGAGGGCGACGGCGAAGACACCACCGACGAAGATCGGGCCGGCTGCGGTGTAGTACGCCGCGCTCACCGAACCGAGCGGGCCACTGTTGATCCACTGCACCGCGATCGCCGCGGCGAGCATCACCACGATGCCGACGAGCGACAGCCGGACGTAGCGATACGTGCGCTGCAGCGAGGTGCTCGCGGCGGACATCGTCATGCTCGCGTCGCCTTCGTCGGCGGGGCGAGCGTGAGCGCCACGAGTCGAGCGTGCGCGAGGAGCGGTGTGTCGGCTCCGGCGCTGGCTTCCATCTCGTCGCCCAGCGTGCCCTGCCATGCCTGCCGGGTCAAGCGATCTGTCGCTCGGGTGATCGCGGCCAGTGCCACACGTCCCACGAAGCAGCCCGAATTTCGCTACAACTGACTGATGCACGGTCGTCTGCGGGAAAGATCTCGCCAGGATGGCGCCGTGGCGCATCGCCGGCGAAGGGACCCCGTTGAACAGCACAGCCCCCGGCCGCCGCTGGGCGACGACGGTCGCGGTCATCGCGACGGCGACCGTGCTCATCGGCGCGGCCGGGGTCGCGGCGACGATGGCCATCACCACGGATGCCGGTGGCCGGTCGACTCCCTCCCCCGCGGCATCCTCACCCCGCCCGACACCGACTCCCACGCCCCTCACGGTGCAGCAACAACTGCTCGCGTCGACCGACGACCCGAACGCGTGCGTCGTCACCTTCGCGGGCGACGGGATCGCCGATCCGCCGATGCTGCAGACGCAGGGGGCGCTCTACACCGGACTGCCCATTCCGGCGCAGGACGGTGCTGTCTTCGCCGGCTGGTACGCGACGTCGGCGGATGCCGCGGCCTACGCGGTCCCCGGGCGGATCAACGGGTCGGAGGCCGTCGAATGCAGCGACCAGCAGGTCACGCTGCACGGCTCGTGGATGTCCCCCGAGCTCAACGCCGCAGAGGGCGCGCGCATCCCGATCCTCATGTATCACCAGTTCACCGCGAAGCCGGAGGGCGAAGCGGGCTGGCTGCGCGGAAATTACGCGTACATCGGCGACTTCGACGCGCACATGAGCCACATCGCCTCCACCGGCTTCTATCTGCCGACCTGGGACGAACTGTCCGCATTCATCGACGGGCGACTGTTCCTGCCGAATCGCTCGGTCATCGTGACCGACGATGACGCCGATCAGACCTGGTTCGATCTCGCGGTGCCCGTCGTCGATGCACACGAGGTGCTCTCCACGTCGTTCATGGTCACGGCGTACCGGCAGGATCCGGCGCCGTCGCCCTACGTGCTCCGCCGGTCGCACACGCATGACATGCACCAGGCGGGCGCGAACGGCGACGGCCGGATCGTCAACTGGTCGGTGCCCGAGATCGTCGCCGACATGGAGACGTCGGGCGCTGCTCTCGGCGTGAAGGAAGTCATGGCCTACCCCTTCGGGCACTACAACGACACCTCGAAGGAAGCGCTGAGGCAAGCCGGCTGGGAGTTGGCCCGCACGATCGAACCGGGCTATGTGTCGATCGGAACCGACAAGCTCGCCCTGCCGACGGTACGCATCAACTACGGAATGGGTCTCGACGCGCTCACCGACCTCATCGGCTGACGCTGACGCTCAGTCGCGCGTCGACCAGAACGCCCAGGCGACGAGCACCGGCTGGAAGAACAGCCGGACGAGGCGCTTGCGGTCGGTGTCGAGCCCGAAGCCGTCGCGCTTCAGGCGCCATTGCTCGATATTGCCGGGGAAGACGGCGATGAAGAACGCGGCGAGGATCGCTCCGATCGTGCGGCGCGAGCGCGGCAACGCCACGAGCGACGCGCCGAGCATGACCTCGACGACACCGGATGCCACGACCACACCGTCTTTGTCCATGACTCGGGCCGTGAAGTCGGGCACTTGCGCCTGGAACTCCTTACGGGCCCAGAACAGGTGGCTGATCCCCGCGAAGACCATGGATCCGGCCAGCAGCCAGCGTGCGATCGCCTTCATCGGCTCACTCTCGTCTCGAAGCTCGGTCGATCGGAGGGATTCTCCGACGCTTCGCTCACGGTATCCCAGGCCGCCGACCGCGCAGACGTGTTGCGTCATCCCCGGGAGGTATGCGATGTCGTCCGCGCGGGCGATGTGCCGCGGGAAACGTGCCGAGATGCTGGAACCATGACGAAGAACCGCCCCGCCACCGCCGTTGCCGCCCTCCTGCTCGCCGCCTGCACCGCCGGCATCCTCAGTGGGTGCTCCACCGCGAACGACCTGCTCGAGCGGAAGGTCACCACCCACCACGACAACGTCGCGGAGATGGCGGAGGGGGCGGCCGTGTCCGCGGATTGGGTTCCGGAGGACGCGACCGAGATCACCGTCCGCACGCCGGTCGAGACCGACAGCGGAGCGGCGGTCCTGCTCCTCACGTCGGCATCCGACCTCGCTGACCCGTGCGAGGAGACCGAACGCAACTCCAGCCCGACGCTCACGCTCGAGAACGCCCCCGACGCGTACAAGGCCGATACGGTGTTCGTGTGCGGCGAGTGGAGCGTCATCCGCTCCGGCGGTCAGTGGTTCGGGTGGACCCCGAACACCGGGGACGCTCGCCCGCAGTGAGTGTCAGCACGGGCGACGCTACGAATCCGTTCTGTCGCGTCGCGGGACGCCGTCACACCTCGGTGCAGGCGTCGCCGGATGAAGGGTCGCCGTAGAGCACGAGGGCGGTCCCGGTGGCATCGAGAACCGAGACGTAGGCTGCCCCGAGGCGAATCGCTTCCTCACAGAGCGCCAGCGCCGCCTGCGCTTCCGGGCTGCCGGGCTCGCCGCGCGGGGTGGGGATGCTGGTGGAGATCTCCCAGCGCCCCGGCCCGGTCTCCCGCACACCCGTGGCCTCGGGAGCGACGATGTTCAGTGAGGTCAGCGTGTCGCCTTCGGCCGGTGCGTCATCCGACGGCGCGTCGTCCGTCGGCGCTGCCTCGGTCGGCGCATCCGCTGTCGGCGTCTCGGCCGCCGGTGTCTCGGCCGCCGGTGTCGGCGTTCCGGCCACCGTCGCGGTTCTGCTCGGCGTGGCCGTAGGCGACGGGTCCGACCCTGCACAGCCGGTGAGCACGAAGACCAGGGCGACGGCGGGGACGAGCACAGAACGCTTCATACGTGCCACGGTAGCGGCGCCCTGAGTTCTAGAAGTCCCAGTCGTCGTCTTCGGTGGCCTCGGCCTTGCCGATGACGTACGACGAGCCCGAACCCGAGAAGAAGTCGTGGTTCTCGTCGGAGTTCGGCGAGAGCGCGGACAGGATCGCGGGGTTCACGTTCGTCACCGACGACGGGAACATCGCCTCGTAGCCGAGGTTCATGAGCGCCTTGTTGGCGTTGTAGTGCAGGAATTTCTTGACGTCCTCGGTCAGGCCGACGTTGTCGTAGAGGTCCTGCGTGTACTGCACCTCGTTGTCATAGAGCTCGTAGAGCAGCGAGAACGTGTAGTCCTTGAGCTCGTCGCGCCGAGCCTGGTCGACCGTTTCGAGCCCGCGCTGGTACTTGTAGCCGATGTAGTAGCCGTGCACGGCCTCGTCGCGGATGATGAGGCGAATGAGGTCGGCCGTGTTCGTGAGCTTCGCCTTCGAGGACCAGTAGATCGGCAGGTAGAAGCCCGAGTAGAACAGGAACGACTCGAGCAGCGTCGAGGCGACCTTGCGCTTGAGCGGGTCATCGCCACGGTAGTAGTCGACGATGATCTGCGCCTTCTTCTGCAGATTGACGTTCTCGGTCGACCAGCGGAAGGCCTCGTCGATCTCCTTCGTCGAGCACAGCGTCGAGAAGATCGACGAGTAGCTCTTGGCGTGCACCGACTCCATGAAGGCGATGTTCGTGTACACGGCCTCTTCGTGCGGGGTGAGTGCGTCGGGGATGAGCGACACCGCACCGACCGTGCCCTGAATCGTGTCGAGGAGCGTGAGCCCCGTGAACACGCGCATCGTCATCGTCTGCTCGTCGGGGGTGAGCGTGTTCCACGACTGGATGTCGTTGGACAGCGGCACCTTCTCGGGAAGCCAGAAGTTGTTCACGAGGCGGTTCCACACCTCGAGGTCCTTGTCGTCCTGGATGCGGTTCCAGTTGATCGCCTGGACGTGGTCCAGGAGCTGCAGCTTCTCGGGGGCCATCAGAGTCCTTCAGTTCTTCGTCGGTTCGCAGATCTTCGTCAGTTCGGGGATCTCGGTACGCCGCCTTCGGCGGCTACTCGATCACCGGGAGGGATCACTCACAACGTGCAGGAAACGCACTCGTTCATGTCGGTGCCTTCGAGCGCCAGCTGCCGCAGGCGGATGTAGTAGATCGTCTTGATGCCCTTGCGCCACGCGTAGATCTGCGCCTTGTTGATGTCGCGCGTGGTGACGGTGTCCTTGAAGAACAGGGTGAGCGACAGGCCCTGGTCGACGTGCTGCGTCGCCGCGGCATACGTGTCGATGACCTTCTCGTAGCCGATCTCGTACGCGTCCTCGTAGTACTCCAGGTTCTCGTTCGTCATGAACGGCGCCGGGTAGTAGACGCGACCGAGCTTGCCTTCCTTGCGGATCTCGACCTTCGATGCGATCGGGTGGATCGACGACGTCGAGTTGTTGATGTACGAGATCGAACCGGTCGGCGGGACGGCCTGCAGGTTCTGGTTGTAGATGCCGTACTCCTGGATGCTGGCCTTCAGCGCCGTCCAGTCCTCTTGGGTCGGGATGTGGACATCGGCGAAGAGCTCAGCGACGCGCTCAGTCTGCGGAATCCACTGCTGGTCGATGTACTTGTCGAAGAACTCCCCCGACGCGTAGGTGGAATCCCAGAACCCGTCGAAGACCTCGCCCCGCTCCTTCGCGATGAGGTTGGACGCACGCAGCGCGTGGTACACCACCGTGTAGAAGTAGATGTTCGTGAAGTCCAGGCCCTCTTCCGAGCCGTAGTGCACGTGCTCGCGGGCGAGATAGCCGTGCAGGTTCATCTGGCCGAGGCCGATCGCGTGAGAACGGTCGTTGCCGTCTTCGATCGAGCGCACCGAGGCGATGTGGCTCTGGTCGCTCACCGCGGTGAGCCCCCGGATCGCCGTCTCGACGGTCTGGCCGAGGTTGCCGCCATCCATCGCGAGGGCGATGTTCATCGACCCCAGGTTGCAGGAGATGTCCTTGCCGATCTGGTCGTACGACAGGTCCTCGTTGTACGTCGTCGGCGTGTTGACCTGCAGGATCTCGCTGCAGAGGTTGGACATGTTGATCCGGCCCTTGATCGGGTTGGCCCTGTTCACCGTGTCCTCGAACATGATGTACGGGTAGCCCGACTCGAACTGGATCTCGGCGATCGTCTGGAAGAACTCGCGCGCGTTGATCTTGGTCTTCTTGATGCGCGCGTCGTCGACCATCTCGCGGTACTTCTCGGTGACGGAGATGTCGCCGAACGGCACGCCGTAGACCTTCTCGACGTCGTAGGGCGAGAACAGGTACATGTCCTCGCCGTTCTTGGCGAGCTCGAACGTGATGTCGGGCACGACGACGCCCAGCGACAGCGTCTTGATGCGGATCTTCTCGTCGGCGTTCTCACGCTTGGTGTCGAGGAAGCGCATGATGTCGGGGTGGTGGGCGTTGAGGTAGACCGCCCCCGCACCCTGACGCGCACCGAGCTGATTGGCGTAGCTGAAGCTGTCTTCGAGCAGCTTCATGACGGGGATGATGCCCGACGACTGGTTCTCGATCTGCTTGATCGGCGCGCCGGCCTCACGGATGTTCGACAGCAGCAGGGCGACACCGCCGCCGCGCTTGGACAGCTGCAGCGACGAGTTGATGCCGCGCGAGATCGACTCCATGTTGTCTTCGATGCGCAGCAGGAAGCACGAGACGAGCTCGCCGCGCTGCGCCTTGCCCGAGTTGAGGAACGTCGGCGTCGCCGGCTGGAAGCGCCCCGAGATGATCTCTTCGACCAGGTCCATGGCGAGCTTCTCATCACCGTCGGCGAGGCCGAGGGCGGTCATGACGACGCGGTCCTCGAAGCGCTCGAGGTAGCGCTTGCCGTCGAAGGTCTTGAGCGTGTAGCTCGTGTAGTACTTGAAGGCGCCGAGGAACGTCTCGAACCGGAACTTCTTCGAGTACGCGAAGTCGTTGAGCTTCGAGATGAAGTCGAACGAGTACTTCTCGAGCACGGCCGGCTCGTAGTACTCCTTCTCGACGAGGTAGTCCAGCCGCTCCTTGAGCGAGTGGAAGAACACCGTGTTCTGGTTCACGTGCTGCAGGAAGTACTCCTGCGCCGCGCGCTTGTCCGCGTCGAACTGGATCTTGCCGTCGGCGTCGTACAGATTCAGCATCGCGTTGAGGGCGTGGTAGTCCAGCCCTTCGAACGCGGGGTTGTGCTTGAAGTCGGTCCGCGCCTCGGTCACTGCAGATTCCACCATTGTTCCAATCCGTCGCTCACGCGATCGATGTCGTCCGGCGTGCCGAATACTTCTAGCCGATACAAGTGGGGCACACGGCACTTGCGGCTGATGATGTCGCCGGCGAGGCAGAACGCATCGCCGAAGTTGGTGTTCCCCGCGGAGATGACTCCGCGGATGTGACGACGGTTTCGCTCGTCGTTGAGGAACCGGATCACCTGCTTGGGAACGGCCCCCTTCTCTTCGCCGCGGCCCTGGCCGCCCCCGTAGGTGGGGGTGACCAGGACGAACGGCTCGTTCACGAGAAGGGGTTCGTGAGAGGAATACAGCGGGATGCGCTCGGCACGCATGCCCAGCTTCTCGATGAAGCGGGCGGTGTTGCCGGAAACGCTCGAGAAGTACACCAGCAGCGGTGCCTCAACGGCGACCTGCATGGCCTTCCCCCTCAGTGATGTGTTCCTGGTCAGAGACGAGACGCGAGCTCGTCGATCTTGTCGGGACGGAAGCCCGACCAGTGGTCCTCGTCGGTGATGACGACAGGCGCCTGCAGGTAGCCGAGCGCCTTCACCTGCTCGAGGGCCGAGGGATCCTCGGACAGGTCGAGAACCTCGTATTCGAGGCCCTTCGAGTCGAGTGCCCGATACGTCGCGGTGCATTGCACGCACGCCGGCTTCGTGTAGACCGTGATCGCCATATGGATCCGTCTCCCCCTTACATTCGATGCTTTCCGGCGGTTTCCCCCCACCGGGAGTCCAATACTACATATGGGTACCGACATTCGATAGCACCACAAGGTCTAGTAGTTACATCCGTGTAGTTTTCCACCGTTCTCTACAGGTACAACACAAGTTGTCCACCGATTCATCCACAGGACGCGCCCTGTCTTCGGCGTCCGAAAAGACCAGGATCACGCCTGTTTCGGATGCCGGACACTCGAACGATCCACAGGTGGGACGCTACGAGGGGGTTCCGACATCGGATCGGCCTGTGGATGGACGCCCTGGCGTGTCGTCGGCGTGTCGCTCGGCAGCATCCGAAGGCACTACCTTTGATCCGTGGCGGGGTACCGGGAGCTTCTGCGCACGCCCGGGGTCGGGCGCATCATGGCAGCACAATTGACGGCTCGCTTCCCCAACGGGATGACGAGCCTGGCGGTCCTGCTGCACATCGAGCACGTCACCGGCTCGTACGGCGCCGCCGGCCTCGTGCTCGCGGCCACCTCGATCGGCCAGGCCGTCGCGGGCCCCGTGACGAGTCGCTGGATGGGCCGGTGGGGCATGCGGCGCGTCATCTCGATCGCCCTCGCCGTCTGCGTGCTCGCGATCCTCTCGATCGCCCTGTTCGTCCTGCCCGTGCCGCTGTACATGGTGCTCGGACTCATCGCCGGCCTGTCGACGCCGCCCGTCCAGTCCGCCGTCCGCACGATCTACCCGAAGATGGTCACGGCCAAGCAGCTGACGCCGCTGTACTCGCTGGACGCGTCGCTGCAAGAGGTCATCTGGATCCTCGCGCCCGTCGTCATCACGTTCGTCGCGACGCAGGTGGGAACCGTCCCGGCGCTCCTGGTCGTCGTGGTCGTCCTGGTCGGCGGCGGCACGTGGTTCCTCTTCTCCCCCGAGCTCGGGCGCGTGCGGATCCCGCCGAGCCGCCGCGGAATCGGGCGCGTGCTGGCCAAGCCGCCCGTCCTGCTCGCGACGGTCGTGGGCTTCCTGCTGATCGGCGCGTGCGCCGCCGTCGAAGCCGGCGTCGTCGCGACATTCGACCACGGCGGCCTCGAGGCGGGTCTCGTGCTCGCCGTCTTCGCGTTCGGCAGCCTCGGCGGCGGCCTCGCCCTCGGCCACCTGCCGATGGGACGCTGGTCGATGGCGCGGCGCCTCGCCATCGTCACGGTGGGCCTGTCGCTCACGATGCTCTCGCTCGACGTGTGGTGGCTCGGCGGCACCCTCGTCCTCGCCGGCATCGGGATCGCCCCCGCCCTCGCCGTCATCTTCGCGATGACCTCGGCGAGCGTGAAGTTCAGCGAGACCGCCGAAGCCTACGGCTGGGTCGGCACGGGACAGCTCATCGGCGCCGCGACGGGGTCGGCGATCGCGGGCTTCCTGATCGACGACATCGGCCCGAGCGGCGCCTACATCGCCGGGACCGGGTTCGCGGCGGTCGGGCTTCTCGTCGCCGTCGTCTTCGTGCGCTGGTTCCCCGACCTGCGCCATCGCGACGTGAGCCCGATCCCCGACACCGAGCCGATCTCGACGATCACGGGGCCGATCGCCCGACCCTGACGCGATCATCCTCGAGAGGTACGCGGATCGTGCCGCAGACGGATGCCGCGACCCCGGCCCCGTTCGTAGCGTCGGAGTGTGACGAACAACGTCTTTCCCCTCGGAGCCTTCGTGCTCACACTGCTGGGCAACATCCTCGTGCTCATCGTGCTCGCGACGGCCGCCGTCGCCGTGCTCGCATCCGCCGTCGTCGTCTTCGGCGGCGACGTCCTCGGCCTGTGACGGGAGGCACGCCCTCGACGATGACGCGAGGCGGCATACCCTGGAAACATGCCGACTCCCCTGACTCTCCCCCGCCTGTCGTGGGGTGATCCCGCTGCGGAGCGTCGCGCTCTGCTCGTGCACGGTCTCGGGTCGAACGGCGCGCTCATGTGGCGCTACGGCGTGGCTCTCGCCGACGACGGCTGGCACGCGATCGCGATCGACCTGCGCGGCCACGGCACGGCGCCGCGCGCCCTGGACTACACGATCGCGGCCTACGCCGCCGATCTCGCGCTGACACGGCCCGACGACGCCGGCGCGTGGGACCTCGTGATCGGCCACTCGCTCGGCGCGGCGGCCTCGACGTCGGCGGCAGCGGCTGATCCCGCGTGGACGCGCCGGCTCGTGCTGATCGACCCGGCCGTCCACCTGAGCCCGCGCGACCGCGACATCGTCCGCAACAGCCAGGAGCGCTCGTTCGCCGACCCCACCGCAGCCGCCGTCCGCGCCGAGCACCCGACGTGGCACGAGAACGACGTCGAGCTCAAGGCACTGTCGGCACAGCAGGCCAGCCGGTGGGCGGTCGAGCAGACGAGCGTCCAGAACCCGGCGTGGGACGAAAGGGAGGCGGCATCCCGTCTGTCGGTTCCGACCCACATCATCGCGTCGGATCCGAAGGTCTACTCGATCTTCGCGGGTGAGCTCGCCGCCGAGGTGCTCGCGAATCCGCGGGTGACGATGTCCGTCGTGACGGGCGCCGGGCACTCGCCGCACCGCGACAAGCCCGAGGACACCATCCGGCATCTGAGAGAGGCACTGTCATGACGACCTTCGACCCCGCCGGCATGCTGCCCGACGAGCTGCTCGAGCGGTTCCGTGCTCGAGCGGTGATCCACGACCGTGAGAACACGTTCCCCGACGAGGACCTCGCCGAGCTGACGGCGATCGGCTACCTCGCGATCCTCGTGCCGCGCGAACTCGGAGGTGCGGGCCTCGGCCTGGCCGAGGCATCCGTTCTGCAGCAGCGCCTCGCGACGGCCGCACCGGCCACGGCGCTCGCGATCAACATGCACCTCGTCTGGACGGGGGTCGCCAAGGTGCTCGCCGATCGTGGCATCGACAGCATGCGGTTCGTGCAGGAGGGCGCCGCCGCCGGCGAGGTGTTCGCGTTCGGGATCAGTGAGGCCGGCAACGACCTCGTACTGTTCGGCAGCGATACCGATGCTGCGCCCCGGGCCGACGGCGGGTACGCGTTCACCGGGACGAAGATCTTCACCTCGCTCGCACCCGTCTGGACGCAGCTGGGGCTGCACGGCCTCGACACGAGCTCGCCCGATGCCCCGCAGCTGGCGTACGCCTTCGTTCCGCGGTCAGAGGCCGTCGTGACGCGCGACGACTGGGACACGCTCGGCATGCGCGGCACGCAGTCGCGCACGACCGAGTTGCACGGCGCCGTCGCGCCCGCCGACCGGGTCGTGCGACGGGTGGCGCCGGGGCCGAATCCCGATCCGATCGTGTTCGGCATCTTCAGCGTCTTCGAACTGCTGCTCGCCTCGGTCTACACCGGCATCGCACGGCGAGCGCTCGACGTCGCCGTCGAGACCGTGCGGCAGCGCACGTCGAAGAAGACGGGCACGACGTACAGCCAGGACCCGGACATCCGCTGGCGCATCGCCGACATGGCCCTCGCCTACGACGCGCTGCCGCCGCAGATCGAGGCGCTCTGCCGCGACGTCGACGGGCTCGTCGACCACGGTCCGCGCTGGTTCACGCTGCTGAGCGGCGTCAAGCACCGGGCCGTGACGATGGCGAAGTCCGTCGTCGACGACGCCGTGCTCGCGGCGGGCGGGTCGTCGTACTTCACGCGGTCCGAGCTCAGCCGGCTCTACCGCGACGTGGTCGCGGGGCTCTTCCACCCCTCCGACCCCGAGTCCGCCCACGCGACGGCCGCCTCGGCCTGGCTCGGGCCGCTCGAGTCCTGACGGCGACGGGGTCGCGGCGGTTGCGCGTCGACAGACCTGACCGACCACCCTCCCCGTCGGCTCGCCACCCGACCTGCCCTCGGCCCCGCCGCGTCGGCCTCCGCCCGCCCCGCCCCGTGCGAAGATGACGCCATGGCGCGCACCCCGACTCATCTGCTGAGTCCGGCCGATCAGGAGCGGCGTCGCGGACTGCGCTTCATGAAGGGCGTCGCGCTCGGCGCGCTGATCTTCATGGCGATCGTGTTCGTCGTCGCCTTCGTCTTGCAGCAGCAGGCCCCGTGGCTCGCCTACGTGCGGGCGGCGGCGGAGGGCGGCATGGTCGGCGCCCTCGCCGACTGGTTCGCCGTGACGGCGCTGTTCCGCCACCCGCTCGGGATTCCGATCCCGCACACCGCGATCATCCCGAACCGCAAAGACGAGATCGGGCGCACGCTCGGCGAGTTCGTCGAGACCGAGTTCCTGCGCGGCGACGTCGTGCGCACCAAGCTCGAGGCGACCGCGCTGTCGGCACGGCTGGGCGAATGGCTCTCGCAGCCGGACCATGCCGACCGCATCGCCGCCGAGGCGTCGGTGATGGCAGCGGGCGTGCTCAGCGCGCTGAGCGACGACGACGTGCAGCATGTCATCGAAGATCTCGCCCGCGAGCACCTCATCGCCCCCGAGTGGGGTCCGCCGCTCGGCGACTGGCTCTCGCGCATCGTCGACGCCGACGCGCATCACGCCGCGGTCGACCTCGCCGCCGACAGCATCGCGACATGGCTCGAGAACAACCAGGAGGCCTTCGCGGGACTGCTCTCGCGCCGTCTGCCGGGCTGGCTCCCCTCGGTCGCGCACCGGCTCATCGACGACACCGCCTACCGTGAGGCGACGAAGTTCGTCGCGGCGGTCCGCGCCGATCCTCGGCATCCGGCACGTCTCGCGATCGACGGATACCTCGTGCGCCTCGCCGACAACCTCCGGCACGACCCCGCGACGATCGGCCGGTTCGAAGACGCCAAGGCGGCGGTGTTCGACAGCCCGCGCGTGCGCGATCTCGCGGCGCAGGCGTGGGGCACGGCGAAAGCCGGGCTGCTGCGTTCACTCGCCGATGCCGACAGCCCGCTGCGTCGTCGCGCGGCGGCGGCCCTCGCCGAGGTCGGCGAGCGGCTCACGACGGATGCCGCCCTGCAGGGCCGCGTGGACCGCTGGGCGACGGATGCCGCGGTGTTCCTCGTCGACCGCTACCGCCACGACATCGCCTCGATCATCACCGACACGGTCGAGAAGTGGGACGCGGCGGAGACGACGGAGAAGATCGAGCTCATGGTGGGCCGCGATCTGCAGTACATCCGCCTCAACGGCACGGTCGTCGGAGCCCTGGCGGGTCTGGCGATCTTCACGATCGCGCATGCGCTGCTGGGGTGAGACGGCGTAGCCTGATGCCGTGGACGCCGACCAGCTCCTCTTCTCCTACGGCACGCTGCAGCGCCCCGACGTGCAGCTCGACACCGTCGGCAGGCATCTCGAGGACGAGCCCGATGTCCTGCCGGGGTACCGGCTCGACTACGTCGAGGTTCAGGACCGACGGGTCGAGGATGCATCGCAGCGTCGACGGCAGCCGATGCTGCGGCCGACCGGTGATCCGCTCGACAAGGTCGTGGGGCGCACGATGTGGCTGACCGAATCGGAGCTCGACGCGTGCGACGAGTACGAGGCGTCGCTGTACCGGCGCGTCGCGGTCGTGCTCGCCAGCGGCCGCTCGGCGTGGGTCTACGTCGCGAACTGACTGCAGTAGCGTGAGAGTGATGGCTCTCTCTCACGATCCCCTCTGGCCTCGCGCGGGCGATTGGCCGCCCGCCGGAGACGAGACGACGGATGCTGCGATCCTCGGCGTCCCCGCACACGCGACGTCGCTGTCCCCGACCGGCGCCCACGCGACCCCCGCCGCCGTGCGGGATTCGCTGCAGCGGTTCAGCCCGGCCGTGATGGGACCGCCCCCGGTCGATCTGGGCGCCCTGCACGTCGTCGACGGAGGAGACGTCGACGACCCCGACGGACCCGCCGGCGAGCAGCGCACCGAGGAGCGCGTGCGGGCGCTCGCGGCACAGTCTCGACGGGTCATCGCCGTCGGCGGCGACAACTCCATCACGTACGCCGTCGCCCGCGGCGCCGGCGCCTCGGGCCTCATCACCCTCGACGCCCATTTCGACCTGCGCGACGGTGTGTCCAACGGGTCCCCCGTGCGCCGGCTGATCGAGGCCGGATTCGACCCGCGCCGCATCGTGCAGCTCGGCATCGCCGACTTCGCGAACTCCTTCGCCTACGCCCGCCGCGCCGCCGACCTCGGGATCACCGTCGTGACGCTCGACGACCTGCGCCGCCGCGGGATCGCCGAGGTCACGGCCCACGCGCTCGAGGTCGCGGGGGCCGGGGGTGGCGGCATCCATCTCGATATCGACGTCGACGTGTGCGACCGCTCGGTGGCGCCGGGGTGTCCCGCGTCGCTGCCGGGCGGGCTCGCCGCGTGGGAGCTGCGCGCGCTCGTGCGCGGCATCTCGACCGATCCGCGCGTGCGGTCAGCCGACATCGTCGAGGTCGACGCGACGGCCGATGCCGCGGACGGGCGCACGGTGCGGCTCGCGGCGCTGTGCGTGCTCGAGATGCTCGCCGGGCTCGCGGGAGCGGCGTCGTGACCCGGCTCGTGCTCGTGCGGCACGCCAAGTCCGATTGGGGCGATCCGGCCCTGGACGATCACGATCGTCCGCTCAACGCGCGCGGACTGCGCGATGCCCCGCGGATGGCCGAGCGCCTCGCGGCGACGGGGCTGCGGGTCGACGCGCTCCTGTCGAGCACCGCGCTGCGCGCCGTCACGACGGCGGACTTCTTCAGCGGCGCGCTGGGCGTGCCGGTGCAGCAGCAGGAGCGGCTCTACGGAGCCCCGGCGTCGCTGCTTTTGCGTGCCGCGGCCGAATCGGGGGCCCGGTCGGTCGTGGTCGTCGCGCACGACCCGGGCATGAGCGTGCTCGCGGGCGAGCTGTCCGGCGGCGGGATCGGACACATGCCGACGTGCGCCGTTGCGACCTTCCGATGGGATGTCGGCGACTGGGACGTCGCGACGAGCGTCGACCCCGAAGAGTGGACGTGGAGCACGCCGCGCTCAGAGTAGGGCGCCGTCCTTCCACACCGCGTCGATGAGCGGAACGCCCGGTCGGTAGGCCAGGTGCACGCGCGTCGGGGCGTCGAGCAGCGCGAGGTCGGCCCGCAGGCCGGGGGCGATCACGCCGATGTCGTCGCGGCGCAGTGCCCGGGCTCCGCCCGCCGTCGCCGCCCAGACGGCCTCGGCCGGCGACATGCCCATCTCGCGCACGGCGAGCGCGATCATGAGCGGCATCGAGCTCGTGAAGCACGACCCCGGGTTGCAGTCGCTCGCGAGGGCGACCGTGACGCCGGCGTCGATGAGCCGCCGCGCGTCGGGGTACGGCTGCCGGGTCGAGAACTCCACGCCCGGAAGCAGGGTCGCGACGGTCTCGGATGCCGCCAGCGCGGCGACGTCGGCATCGGAGAGGTACGTGCAGTGATCGACGGATGCTGCGCCTGAAGCCACCGCGACGAGCACACCGTCGCCGTGGCCGAGCTGATTCCCGTGCACGCGCGCCTGAAGGCCTCGTGCGATGCCCGCCCGCAGGATCCGCTCGGACTCTTCGGGGGTGAAGGCGCCGCGCTCGCAGAAGGCGTCGATCCAGCGGGCGTGCGGCGCACACGCGTCGAGCATCTCGCCGCACACGAGGTCGACGTAGGCGTCGCGGTCGTCGGCGAACTCGGCGGGCACGACGTGCGCGCCGAGGAACGTGACTTCGTCGGTCACTTCGGCCGCGATTCGGGCGAGTCGCTCCTCGTCGTGCACCGACAGGCCGTAGCCCGTCTTGACCTCGAACGTCGTCGTGCCCTGGGCGTGCAGCTCGTCGGCGAAGCCGGCGAGACGGGCACGCAGCTCGTCGTCCGTCGCGGCGCGGGTGGCGGCCACGGTCCGCCGTATGCCGCCCGCGGCATACGGCACGCCGGTCATGCGGGCCTCGAACTCGTCGGCCCGGTCTCCGCCGAAGACGAGGTGCGTGTGGGAGTCGACGAACCCCGGGATGACCGCGCGCCCCCCGGCATCCACCGTTGACCGCGAGACTGCAGCGGGAGGGCGAGACTGCGGGTAATACCCACGGTCTCGGCCGCCGGTTGCAGTCTCGCGGTCGATGGATGCCGCGGGTGGGGCGTCGGACGCGGGGCGCCCGACCGCGGAGTCGGGGCCGCGCCCGGCCGCGGAGTCGGGGCCGCGCCCGGCGGCGGGGTCGGGGCCGCGCCCGGCCGCGGGGCCGGAGCCGGAGCCGGCGCCGCCCCGGGCACCGTCGTCCAAGCGCGGAGCGTCGGCGGCGGAGCCGACCCAGGCGATGCGGCCGTCCTCGATCAGGACGGCGGCGTCGTGCATCGTGCCGTACTGGTCGCCGTCGGAGGCGACGTTGGTCGTGAGCTCGCCGATGTTCGTGATGAGGGTCGTGGTCACGGCATCCGCTTTCCTTCAGAGTCCGCCGGCATCACAGCATCGGCACGTTCAGGCCGCGCTCCCGGGCGACCTCGGCGGCCCGATCGTACCCCGCGTCGACGTGGCGCATGACGCCCGTGCCGGGGTCGTTCACGAGCACGCGGGCGAGCTTCTCGGCGGCGAGCGGCGTGCCGTCGGCGACCGTGACCTGCCCCGCGTGGATCGAACGGCCGATGCCGACGCCGCCGCCGTGGTGGATCGACACCCACGACGCACCCGACGCCGTGTTGAGCAGGGCGTTGAGCAGCGGCCAGTCCGCGATCGCGTCGGAGCCGTCGGCCATCGCCTCGGTCTCACGGTAGGGCGAGGCGACCGAACCCGAGTCGAGGTGGTCGCGGCCGATCACGATCGGCGCGGACAGTTCCCCCGAGGCGACCATCTCGTTGAACTTCAGCCCCGCGAGGTGCCGCTCCTGGTAGCCGAGCCAGCAGATGCGCGCGGGCAGCCCCTCGAAGTGCACGGCGTCGCCGGCCTTCTCGAGCCAGCGCACGAGCCCGGCGTTGTCCGGGAAGAGCGCCTTGACGGCCTCATCGGTCTTGCGGATGTCCTCGGGATCGCCCGAGAGCGCGACCCACCGGAACGGCCCGCGACCCTCGGCGAACTGCGGACGGATGTATGCCGGCACGAATCCGGGGAACGCGAACGCGTTCTCGAACCCGCCGAGCTTCGCCTCGGCCCGGAGGGAGTTGCCGTAGTCGAACACCTCGGCTCCGGCATCCTGGAAGCCCACCATCGCCGCGACCTGCGCCGCCATCGACTCCCGCGCGCGCTCGGTGAAGCCGTCGGGGTCGCGTTCGGCCGCGGCACGCCAGTCCTCGAACGCGGTACCGACGGGAAGGTAGGCGAGCGGATCGTGGGCGCTCGTCTGATCGGTCACGATATCGATCGGGATGCCACGGCTCAGCAGCTCGGGGAACACTTCGGCCGCGTTGCCGACGACACCGACCGACCGCGCTTCGCCCGCCTCGCGAGCGGCGAGGACGCGCTCCACCGCCGCGTCGAGGTCGGTCGTGTACTCGTCGAGGTAGCCGTGCTCGACGCGGCGCGCGAGGCGCGACTCGTCGACGTCGACGATGAGCACGGCACCGCCGTTGAGGGTGACAGCGAGCGGCTGCGCGCCGCCCATGCCGCCGCATCCGCCCGTCAGCGTGAGCGTTCCGGTCAGGTCATCGCGACCCAGCGAGCGCGCGACGGCGGCGAACGTCTCGTACGTGCCCTGCAGGATGCCCTGCGTGCCGATATAGATCCACGACCCCGCCGTCATCTGCCCGTACATCGTGAGGCCGAGCTCTTCGAGCTTGCGGAACTCGGGCCACGTCGCCCAGTCCCCCACGAGGTTCGAGTTGGCGATGAGCACACGCGGCGCCCACTCGTGCGTGCGGAAGACCCCGACGGGCTTGCCGGACTGCACGAGCAGCGTCTCGTCGGACTCGAGCTCGTCGAGAGTGCGCACGATCGCGTCGTACGCCTCCCACGAGCGCGCGGCCTTGCCCGTGCCGCCGTAGACGACGAGGTCTTCGGGGTGCTCGGCGACCTCGGGATCGAGGTTGTTCATGAGCATGCGCTTGGCGGCTTCGGCGCCCCAGCTCTTGGCGGTGCGCTCGGCGCCGCGCGCGGCGCGGACGGTGCGTGCTTCAGGGGTGGTCATGGCGTGCTCCTCGGTCGGTTCGGTCGAGAACAGGTGTTCTGGCTCAGGACGCCGAAGCATCCTGTTCTGGGTGCGGGGATCCGGATGCCGCCGCGGCGACGGCGCCGGAGATGACGAGGGCGGCCGCGGTCTCGATGTCCGGCGAGAGGAAGCGGTCGGGTCCGGGGCCGTCGATGCCCGCCTCGCGGAGGAGACGGCGGACCGCGCCGGTCGCGGGCCCGGGCTGCAGCGGTGCCCGCAGGTCCAGCGCCCGCGTCGCCGTGATGACCTCGATCGCCAGCACCCGCGCGAGCCCGTCGACGGCCCGGCGCAGCTTGCGCGCGGCAGCCCACCCCATCGAGACGTGGTCCTCCTGCATCGCCGACGAGGGGATCGAGTCGACGGATGCCGGCACGGCGAGGCGCTTCAGCTCGGAGACGATCCCCGCCGCGGCGTACTGCGCGATCATGAGCCCCGAATCGACGCCGACCTCGTCGGCGAGGAACGGCGGGAGCCCCTGGCTGCGGGCCGGATCGAGGGCGCGGTCGGTGCGGCGCTCCGAGATCGAGGCGACGTCGGCGACGGCGATCGCGAGGAAATCGAGCACGTACCCGACCGGCGCGCCGTGGAAGTTGCCGTTCGATTCGAGCCGACCGTCGAGGGTCACGACGGGGTTGTCCACGGCAGAGGCGAGCTCCCGCGACGCGACGAGTGCCGCGTGATCGGCCGTATCGCGCGCGGCGCCGTGCACCTGCGGCGAGCAGCGCAGCGAGTAGGCGTCCTGCACGCGCGTGCACTGCGCGGGGTCCTTGTGCGATGCGACGATCGGGGAATCGCGCAGGAAGCGGCGCAGCCGAGCGGCGGATTCCGCCTGCCCGTGCTGCGGACGCAGCGCCATCAGGTCGGCGGCGAAGACGGCGTCGGTGCCCAGCTGCGACTCGATCGAGGCGGCAGCGGCGACGTCGGCCGTGTCCAGCAGCATCCGGATGTCGTGCAGCGCGAGCAGCAGCATCCCGAGCATGCCGTCGGTGCCGTTGATGAGGGCCAGTCCCTCTTTCTCCTGCAGCTCCAGCGGCGCGATGCCCGCCGCGGCGAGCGCGGCGCCGGCGGGAGCGATCTCGCCGTCGACGCGCACCTCGCCCTCGCCGATCGCCGCGAGGGCGACGTGCGAGAGGGGCGCGAGGTCTCCCGAGCAGCCGAGCGAACCGTACTCCCGCACGACGGGCGTGATCCCGGCGTTCAGCATGGCGGCGTAGGTCTCGACGACGACGGGCCGCACACCCGTGCGTCCACTCGCGAGGGTCTGCAGACGCAGCAGCTGCAGGGCGCGCACGACCTCGGTCTCGACCTCGTCGCCGGTTCCCGCGGCGTGCGAGCGGATGAGACTCAGCTGCAACTGACGACGCCGCTCGGGCGCGATGAAGGTCGTCGCGAGCGCGCCGAATCCGGTCGACACGCCGTAGTGCGGCTCGGGGTCGTCGGCGAGTCCCTCGACGAGAGCACGGGATGCCGCGACCCGCCGCATCGCGTCGGGATCGAGTTCGACGGGCGCACCGTGCCGTGCGACGGCGACGACGTCCTCGGGCTGCAGGGGCGCGGCACCGACGACGACGGCGAGGGCAGGAGTGGTCATGGCTCGATTCCACACGCTCGGCATGGTGCGCGGCGCCCGGCTCTGGCATCCTGTGTCTGAGATGCCAGACAACTCCTCCCCGCGCGCACTGCCGGCGCGCCGCCCGGAGCCTCCGCGCGCGCGGCCCCAAGTCCCGGCCGCCGACCAGACGCTGCGGATCCTCGCGCACCTCACGAAGCAGCGCGGTCCGGTTCCCGCCGCGACGATCGCGACGGCGCTCGATCTGCCGCGATCGACCGTCTACCACCTGCTCGCGACGCTGCAGGAGCACGCGTTCGTCGTGCACCTGCCCGAAGAGCGACGCTGGGGTCTCGGGATCGCGGCGTTCGAGCTCGCCGGCGGCTATGCGCGCCAGGAGCCGCTCGCCCGCGTGGGGCGCCCCGTCCTGGCCGACCTCGTGGATCGCGCGCACGAGAGCGCGCACCTCGCCGTCATGCACGGGCGCGACGTGCTCTACATCGTCGAAGAGCGCGCGCCGCGCCGCCCGGCGCTCGTGACCGACGTCGGCGTGCGCCTTCCCGCCCACCTCACCGCGACGGGGCGCGCGATGCTCGCGGCGCTCCCACGCGAACAGGTGCGAGCGCTGTATCCGGATGCCGCGGCCTTCGCCGATCGCACGGGTCGGGGTCCGCGCCGGCCGGGCGAACTGCGCGACGTGCTGCGCGAAGCCCGCGAGCGCGGCTGGGCGACGGAGAACGGCGAGGTCACACTCGGCCTGCGGTCGATCGGGGTCGTCGTGCGCGACCACGGCGGATGGCCGGCCGCCGCGATCGCCGTCACCTGGCCGGCCGATGCCGCCGCGCCCGACCCGGCCCTCGCGGCCAACGCGGCGCGAGAGCTCGAGCGCCGCATCGGCCGCGTCGGTTAGCGCGAGCCTGCACGGCATGCAAGCCCCTGGGCGGGACCGGCGGCCGTGTCTACCGTCGGAGTATGACGCCCGAAGAGACCCCAGACCAGACCGGACTCCTCGCTCTCATGGACCACCGCGACGAGGTGTGCGTCACGATCGCACTCGCGTCGTCGCCGAGTCCGCGCGATCATGAGCGGATCCGGATCGCCCTGCGCGACGCGATCGATGAGGCGGAACGGCGGATGCACGAGCGCGAGGTCGCGGCCGGTACGCGCAACGCCGTGCTCGAGACGCTGCGAGGGCTGCTCACCGACGACGAGTTCTGGGGCACGCAGTCCGACGGCCTCGTCGTGCTCGCCTCGCCCGGACGCACCGCCGCCTATCGGCTGCCCTCGCACGTGCGCGACATCGTCGCGGTGGCCGACCGGTTCCAGGCGGCGCCGCTGCTGCGTGCGGCGACCGACGATGACGACGTGTACGTGCTGCAGCTCGCGGAAGGCCTGGCCCGCCTGACGCGCATCGGCGCCGACGGCCGCGTGGTCGAACAGCCCCTGTCCCTGCCCGACGACCACGAATCGGTGCTCGAGCAGGCCGAGAACGACGGTCGGTTCGACATGCGGCGCGCACAGGGCGCGAAGGGCGACCGCATCGAGCATGAGCGGTACTGCCGCGTCGTGCAGGACGAAGTGGCGCGCATCGTGCCCGACGGCGCGTGCTTCGTGCTCGCGGCGTCGTCCGATCTCGCCCCGGCGTACCGCGCCGTCAGCACGCAGGCCGGCCTCACCGATGACGGTATCGACGCTCACCCCGGGTCGCTCGACGACCGGGCGCTCGCCGATGCCGCGCGGAGCATCGTCGAGGACGCTCAGGCCCGCGCGACGAGCGCGTGGAAGGAGCGGTTCGGCACGCTGCGCGCGCAGGGCCTCGCCACGAGCCGCCTCGTCGAGGTCGCCGCGGCGGCGGCCGAGGCCGCGATCGATGAACTGCGGTTCGACCGCGAGGCCGACGCGACCGGCACGATCGACGAGTTCGGCCAGGTCGAGCGGGAAGCAGACGCCACGCCGCTCGTCGACGAGATCGCCGCCCGCGTGCTGCACAGCGGAGGGCGCGTTCGCGCCGTGCGGCGACGCGACCTCGTCGACGGCTCCCCCGTCGCCGCGACGCTGCGCTTTCCGGTGACCGTTCCGCGGTGAGGTGTCGCGTACTCAGGATGAATGGGCGTCACCGGCCTGACACCGGCAAAAAGCCCAGTCCATCCTGAGACGTGGACGCCGTCCTCAGTCGACCTTCGCGACGCGCCCGCCCGTGAGCGCGACAAGCTCGTCGTACGTCAGCGGGAAGACGGTGTGCGGCGTGCCGCCCGCGGCCCAGATCTCGGGGAACGCGGCGAGATCCTCGTCGACGACGGTCGTGAGGGGCGCCGGATGCCCCGTCGGCGCGACGCCGCCGATCGCCTGACCGGTGGCATCCCTCACCTGCTGAGCCGTCGCCCGCACGATGCTCTCGCGGCCGAGCCGCTCGGCGAGCGCGGCCGTGTCGACGCGGTGGGCGCCGCTCGTCATGACGAGCAGGGGCTCTTCGTCCGACCAGAACACGAGGCTGTTGGCGATCGCGCCCACCTCGACGCCCAGGGCGGCGGCGGCCAGCGGAGCGGTCGAGGCGGCGTCGGGCAGAACGACGATCTCGCCGTCGATGCCGGCCGCGCGCAGGGCCTCGTGGACGAGTCGACTTCGGGGATGCAGGTGCTCGGTCACCACCCCAGCCTAGGCCCCGCCGCTCGCACACTGCCCACTCCGCGCGGGCGCGCCGCGCGCCGCGCTTGTCGATGTGCTGAACTCGGCGCGGCTCGGTTGAACGATCCGCACATCGGTGGTGCAATGGTCGCGGATGCCGCAAAGCTGCGGCGATCACCAGCGCACTGCCCACAAGGCCCGCCGAAAGAAGAACGCGATGACGCACACCCTGCCCCTGCCCGATTTCACGCACGAGCGCGTGGAGGTGACCACGGGGCGACGCAGCGGTCTTTTCATCGCCGTCGCGCTGCACTCGTCCGTGCTCGGCTCGGCGCTGGGCGGCGCGCGCCTGTGGACCTACCCGCACTGGAGCGACGCGCTCGGCGACGCGCTGCGCCTCTCCGCTGCGATGACGCTCAAGAACGCCGCGGCCGGTCTGGACTCGGGCGGCGGCAAGTCGGTCATCGCGCTTCCCGAAGGCGTCGTGCTCGACGCGGAGCGTCGCCGTGCGGCCTTCCTCGACCTCGGCGACGCCGTCGAGACGATGCAGGGCCTCTATCGCACGGCCGAGGACGTCGGGTCGACGACCGAGGACATGCTCGTCGTCAGCGAGCGCACGGCCCACGTCGTCGGTCTGCCCGAGGCGGGCGGCGGCTCGGGTGAGCCGGCCGGCCCCACGAGCCTCGGTGTGTACGAGTCGCTGCGGGCGACGCTCGAGCGCGTCACGGGCAGTGCGGATGTCTCGGGCCGCAGGATCACGATCTCGGGCCTCGGCCAGGTCGGCAGCCGTCTGGCGGTGCGTCTGGCCGCCGAGGGCGCGGTGCTCACCGTCACCGACGTGAACCCCGCCAAGCAGAACCTCGCGGGCGAGCTCGGTGCGCAGTGGATGGCCCCGGGCGAAGAGCACCACGTCGCATCGGACGTCTTCGTGCCGGCCGGCATCGGCGGCCTCCTCACCGACGAGGTCATCGACGCGCTCGACACGAAGGCCGTGTGCGGCCCCGCCAACAACCCGCTCGCGCGCCGCGAAGGCGCCGACCGGCTCGCCGCGCGCGGCATCCTCTATGCCCCCGACTTCGTCGTGAACGCCGGCGGTGTCATCTACCTCGACCTCGAGGCCAAGCAGGTGGGCACGCGCGCCGAGATCATGGACCGCGTCTCCGCGATCGGCGACAGCGTCCGCCGCATCTTCGACGAGGCCGAGAGCCGCGGCATCACGCCCCTCGCCGCCGCCGAGGCCCTCGCCGCCGAACGGCTCGCCGCCGGCCGCGTGGCCGCCGACGTGCACTGACCCTCCCCCGCCGCAGCCGACTTTCGCCCTGTGTCGGCGACACGCCGTCGCGCGCCGACATAAGGCGCAAGTCGGCGCCGGGGGGCGGCGGCAGGTCGACGGAATCGACCGCTCACCGCGCGAGGCCTCAAGTGCGCGCTGCCCCCGCGCCCGCTCCCCCGTACTTCGCTTGCGCCTTGTGTCGGCGACACGCCGTCGCGCCCCGACACAAGGCGCAAGTCGACGTGAGCGGCGCGAGCGGCGCGGGCGCGCGCACCGAGTCGGCGCGGAGGCCCGGCCCGGGGCGGCACGGGCCCGCACCCCGCCCCCGCCCCAGAGTTGTTTTCGGTGCGCCGAAGTTCTAGGTTTTCGGTATGCCGAAAACTCGCCGCGCGTCGTGGATCGCGACGATCGCCGCGCTCGGGGTCCTCACCGGCTGCACCTCCACGGTCGACCTGACCGATGACCGGCCCGTCGCCCTCACGACGTTCACCGTGCTCGCCGACATCGCGCAGAACGTCGCCGGCGACCACATCCGCGTCGAGTCGATCACGAAGCCGGGCGCCGAGGTGCACGGCTACGAGCCGACCCCGCGCGATGTCGCGAAGGCATCCGAGGCCGACCTCATCCTCGACAACGGCTTGAACCTCGAGGCCTGGTTCGCTCGGTTCGTGGAATCCGCCGAGGTCCCCCACGTCGTCGTGAGCGAGTTCGTCGACGTCATCGACATCACCGACGACGCCTATACCGGCACGCCGAACCCGCACGCGTGGATGAGTCCGCTCAACGCGCAGATCTACGTCGACGCGATCGTTCCGGCGTTCGCCGAGCTCGACCCCGAGCACGCCGACGAGTTCGCGGCGAACGCCGAGGCGTACAAGGCCGAGCTGCAGGCGGTGCACGACGAGCTCGTCGACACGCTGGGCGGCCTTCCCGAAGAGCACCGCGCGCTCGTCACGTGCGAGGGCGCGTTCTCGTACCTCGCGCGCGACGCGGGACTCACCGAGCAGTACATCTGGCCCGTCAACGCCGAGCAGCAGGCGACGCCGCAGCAGATCGCCGCGACGATCGAGTTCGTCCGCGACAACGACGTGCCCGCCGTCTTCTGCGAGTCGACCGTGTCGGATGCGCCGATGCAGCGCGTCGTCGAGGCGACCGACGCCGCGTTCGGCGGAACCCTCTATGTCGACTCGCTGTCCGAACCCGACGGCCCCGTGCCCACCTACCTCGACCTGCTGCGCCACGACACCCGCATGATCATCGACGGACTCACGGGCCGGCGGTCATGACGATCGACGTGCAGGGCGTCTCGGTGCGCTACGGCGACGTCCTCGCCCTCGACGATGTCTCGCTCGAGATCGAGCCGGGGCACGTGACGGGCCTCATCGGAACCAACGGATCGGGCAAGTCCACCCTCTTCAAGACGATCATGGGGATGCTGCACCCCGACCGGGGGCGCGTGCTCCTGGACGATGCCGATCCGGCCGTCGCCCGGCGCCGCGGTGCTCTCGGGTACGTACCGCAGACCGAGGACATCGACCCGGCCTTCCCGATCTCGGTGCGCGACGTGGTCCTGATGGGCCGGTATCGCAACATGGGCCTCACCCGCCGGCCGCGCCGGGCGGATCGCGCCGCCGTCGAGGCGGCTCTCGCGCGGGTCGAGCTCACCGACCTCGCGGATCGGCAGATCGGGCGCCTGTCGGGTGGGCAGCGCAAGCGCGCGTTCGTCGCACGCGGGATCGCTCAGGATGCCGGCATCCTGCTGCTCGATGAGCCGTTCGCCGGCGTGGACCGACGCTCCGAGGCCCTCATCGTGCGACTGCTCACCGATCTCGCGCGCGAGGGGCGCACCGTGCTGGTGTCGACGCACGACCTCGCGGGGCTGGCGCGGCTGGCCGATGACGCGGTCCTGCTGCAGCGACGTGTGCTCGCGCACGGACCCGTCGCCGACGTGCTGACCCCGGAGAACCTGGCGCTGGCGTTCGGCGCGGATGTCCGAGACGAGGAGCAGCCGTGATCGACATCCTGCTCGAGCCGTTGCAGTACGACTTCATGGTGCGCGCGCTCGTCACGACGGTCATCGCCGCGGTCGTGTGCGGGCTGCTGTCGTGCTGGCTCGTGCTCGTCGGCTGGTCGCTCATGGGCGACGCCGTGTCGCACGCGGTGCTGCCGGGGGTCGTGATCGCCTATGTCGTCGGCGCGCCGTTCGCGATCGGTGCGCTCGTCTTCGGTTTTCTGGCGGTGGGACTCATCGGTGCGATCCGCGGCACGACGCGGGTGAAAGAGGATGCCGCGATCGGCATCGTCTTCACGACGCTCTTCGCGCTGGGGCTCGTGCTCATCTCGGTCACCCCCAGCCAGACCGATCTCAACCACATCATCTTCGGCAACATCCTCGGCGTGAGCGCCGCCGATCTGGCCCAGATCGGCATCCTCGCCGCCGTCGCACTGGCGATCCTGCTCGTCAAGCGCCGCGACCTGACGCTCTACGCCTTCGACGCGACGCACGCCTTCGCGATCGGACTGAACCCGCGATTGCTCGGCGCATTGCTGCTCGGCCTGATCGCCCTCACCTCGGTCGTCGCTCTCCAGGTCGTCGGCGTCATCCTCGTCGTGGCGATGCTCATCATCCCCGGCGCGACGGCCTACCTGCTCACCGACCGCTTCAGCCGGATGCTGCTGCTCGCGCCCCTGCTCTCCGCGGCAAGCGCCGTCATCGGCATCTACCTGAGCTACTGGATGGATGCCGCATCCGGCGGCCTCGTCGTGCTCGTGCAGGGCGCCGTCTTCGGCCTCGTCTGGATCTTCAGCCCGCGGCACGGCCTGGTGTCGCAACTGCGGCGTTGAGCACGGCCGGGCATGACGCCCGCACGGGACAAGGCTGTTGGGCAGATCGCCCACTTCCTCTCGCGGCACCGCGATCTACTCTCTCACTGTCGCTGCACCTCCCGTGCGGCGCTGGGAAGGAGACCCCGTGCTGAGGCTAGGAATCGATGTCGGCGGGACGAACACCGACGCCGTGCTCATCGACGGCACCCGTGTGCTCGGCGCCGCGAAGGCGTCCACGAGCGCCGACGTCACAACCGGCATCGTGCAGGCGTTCGCGGGCATCGAACGCGAGACCAAGGTCGACCCCGGCGCCATCGCGGGCGTCATGATCGGCACAACGCACTTCATCAACGCCCTCATCGAGGCGGATCGCCTCGCACCGACCGCCGCAATCCGGTTCGCGCTGCCGGCGACCAGTTCGCTGCCGCCGCTCATCGGCTGGCCCGACCGTCTCATCGCGGCACTGCAGGGACGCAGCTATCTCTGCCACGGCGGCCACGAGTACGACGGGTCCGAACTGTCGCCGTTCGACGAAGATGAGTTCATGCGCGCGCTCGACGATGCACATACCGCCGGAATCCGGTCGTTCGCCATCTCGTCGGTGTTCTCGCCCGTCAACGCCGAGTTCGAACAGCGCGCCGCGCAGATCATCGGCGAGCAGCTTCCGGATGCCGCCGTCAGCCTGTCGCACGAGATCGGGCGCATGGGCATCCTCGGCCGCGAGAACGCCACCATCATCAACGCCTCGCTTCGCGAACTCGCCGAGCAGGTCACGACGGGTCTGCGTCGCACCGTCGATGAAGCGGGGATCACGGCGTCCGTGTTCCTGAGCCAGAACGATGGCACGCTCATGGATATCGACTACGCCCGCCGGTACCCCGTCGCAACGTTCGCGTCGGGACCGACGAACTCGATGCGCGGCGCTGCCTTCCTCTCCGACGTGCAGGACTGCGTCGTCGTGGACGTCGGTGGCACAACGACCGACGTCGGGATGCTGCAGAACGGCTTCCCGCGCGAAGCGACGACCGACGTCGCAGTGGCGGGCGTCCAGACGAACTTCCGCATGCCCGATGTCCTGTCGGTCGGAATCGGTGGCGGATCGCTCGTCCTGGACGACCACGACGGAGTCCGCGTCGGCCCGCAGAGCGTGGGGCACCGGCTCACGAGCGAAGCGCTCGTGTTCGGCGGCACGCGCCTCACGGCGTCGGACATCGCGGTGGCGCACGGCACCGTCGCGTTCGGCGACAGCGCCCAGGTGAGCGGCCTCGATCGTGCGCTCGTCGCGGCGACGCTCGACCGCATCGCGCGAGACGTCAACGATGTCGTCGACCGCATGAAGGTGTCGTCGGCCGCCGTGCCCGTCGTCGCCGTTGGCGGTGGCAGCTTCCTCGTGCCGGATGCGATGCCCGCGGCTTCCGCGGTCCACCGCCCCGAGCACTACGCCGTCGCGAACGCGATCGGCGCGGCGATCGCCGAGATCGGCGGCGAAGTCGATCGCGTCTTCAGCGTCACGTCGGCGACTCGCCAGGGCGTTCTCGACGACGCACGCCAAGAGGCCGTCGACCGCGCGGTGGCCGCCGGAGCCGACCCGTCGAGCGTTCGCGTCGTCGACGTCGAAGAGGTGCCGTTGGCCTACCTGCCGGGCAATGCGGCGCGCATCCGCGTCAAGGCAGTCGGAACACTGACCCTCGGAGGTGCGGGCAATGCGTGAGATCAACGTCGACAATCTGGCCGATATGGCGCGTGGCGCCGCGATCCTCGGGACGGGCGGTGGTGGCGACCCGTACGTCGGGATGCTGCTCGCCGAGCAGGCGATCAAGAAACATGGTCCCGTCACGCTGCTGTCCGTCGACGAGGTCGATGACGACGCGACGATCGTCCCAACCGCGTTCATGGGCGCGCCCACAGTCATGCTCGAGAAGATGCCCTCGGGCTCTGAGATGGTCACGTCGCTCCGCGCGATCGAAGGAGTGATCGGCCGGCCCGCGACCCACACCGTCTCGCTCGAAGCCGGCGGTCTGAACTCGATGATCCCGTTCGTCGCCGCCGCCGAGCTCGGGATTCCCCTCGTCGACGCCGACGGGATGGGACGCGCCTACCCCGAGCTGCAGATGCTGCTGCCGACGCTGGGCGGCATCACCGCCAGCCCCATGGCCATGGCAGACGAACGTGGGAACGCCGTCGCCTTCGACACGATCGACAACGCGTGGGCGGAACGGCTAGCTCGTTCGGTCGTCACCGACATGGGATGCAGCGGCGGGATGAGCCTCTACGTGCTCACGGGACGACAGCTCAAAGACCACATGGTGCGCGACACTCTCACGCTCTGCGAGGAGATCGGCCGTGCTGTGCGCGAAGCCCGCGAGTCGCACGTCGATCCGGTTCTCGCCGCCGTCGATTCCCTCAATGGACGACTGCTCTTCCGCGGCAAGCTGACGGACGTCGAGCGGACGACCGTCGGAGGATTCAACCGAGGTCTGGCTCGCGTGGAAGGCACGGGCACTGACGCCGACACGACGCTCGAGGTCGATTTCCAGAATGAGAACCTCGTGGCGCGACGCGGCGACGAAGTGCTCGCGAGCGTGCCGGACCTGATCTCCATCCTGGACACCGAGAGCGGCGAGGCCGTGACGACCGAGAGGCTCCGCTACGGACTGCGGGTGAGCGTCATCGCGTCGCCGTGCGATCCCCGCTGGCGCTCTCCCGAGGGCCTGGCTCTGGCAGGCCCCGAGTACTTCGGCTACTCGCACGCGTACCAGCCCATCTGACGCGACGCCTCGTGCCTGGGATCATGGGCTCGTGACCAGTGACGCCTTCGGCCCTGCCGATGCCGCCGACCTCGCCGCCGGAGCGCAATTGCTCGCTTCCGGCGGCGGGGGCGAGGTGGCGACCGCTGAACTCCTGCTGACGAGCACCCTCGCCGCCGCCGCTCACGACGGGCGCGGACTGACGGTCGTCGCCGCGAAAGACCTCGCACCCGACGATCTCATCGTCCACGTGGGCATCGCCGGTTCACCGGATGTGTTCGCTGAGCGCCTGATCGACCCCCGCGACGTCGCCGCGGCGGTTCGAATGATGGAGCGCCGCCTCCAGCGCCGTGTCGCGGCTATCGGCGTGATCGAGATCGGCGGCCTGAACGCGCTCCTGGCCCCTATCAGTGCGATCACGATGGACCTGCCCCTTATCGACGGCGACATCATGGGCCGTGCCTTCCCCTTCATCGAGCAGACGACTCTCGCCCGTGCCGGGCATCGCCCTGACCCGCTCGTGCTGACCTCGCCGTCCGGCGACGTCGCCGTGTACGAGGGACGGACCCCCGCTGCCCGGCAGCGGCTTCTTCTTAGCGGCATCGCAGCGATGGGAGGACTGGCTGCCGTCGCGATGTACCCGGTCACCGCCTCCCAGCTGTCGGCAGATGGGATCAGCGGCTCGGTGACGGCCGCTCGATCGTACGGGCGTCGCTACCGAGAGCACATCGCCACGGATCGCAGCGGCGACCTCGATGCCATCGCGCTAGCCATCGGCGCCCACCCGATCGGGCGGGCGCGTATTGACGAAGTCATCGCCCGTAACGGTCCGGACATCGGCAGCGCGTCCCTGCACGACGTCACTGACGGGTCGATCCTGCGCCTGGACTATCTCGAGGAGTATGTCCTCGTCTCGTCAGACGGCGTCGCCGTGGCGGCCGCTCCCAATGTCATCATCGCGATCGATCACACGACGTTCCGCCCGCTCCTTTCACACGAGCTGCGAACGGGCAACACCGTGCTTCTGATGAGCCTGCCTGCTCTGCACGAGTGGGGCGACACAACCGCAGATCTCGTCGGCCCTGGAGCTTACGGTATCCATTTCGAGGAGACTCGCCGATGACAACCATCGCGGAACTGGTCGCCGATCCCCTGCTCGCTGGCACCACGGTCGTCGCGGGAGAGAGCGGCGTCATGCGGTCCGTGGATGACGTCCGCCCGTATGCGGCGACCCGCGAACTGCGCGCGCCCGACAGCGCCTCGCACGCGGTACTCGTGTGCGATGAAGCGGACGTGACACCCGCGTATCGGATCGATGCTCTCGTGCGCCGCGCGGATCACCTCGGCGCAGCCGCGATCCTCGTCGTCTCCGCACAGGGACAGCCGTTGCTATCCGGTGTGCGGCTCGCCGACCGCTTGGGCATTCCTATCCTGTGGATCACCCGTGCGGACCCGTTCGCGCTCACGGTGGAGCTCGCCATCCGTCTTCGCACACCTCACATCGCGCGCGCACAGTCGGCACTCCGCGCGCCCGCGGTGCTCGCCGGCGCGCACGATCCAGCCACCATCGCGGCCCGCGCAACCACGCTGTGCGAAGCCGTCGTCGTCCTACTCACGTCCGATGGCAGCCTCATCGCGGGCGATTCCGGCACAGTGGATGCTCCAGCGATCCGTTTCGACCTGGCTGTCGCGCAGCGCACCGAGACCGCTGTCGCCCAGCCCGTCGTGCTGCCGGACATGACGCACTCCAGCGCGTGGATCATCGCCGATGTGCGGGGCACCGACGACGTCCGCAAGGGCGTCGTCACCGACATCCTCACGCTCGTCGAGCCGTATGTGCGCGCTTGGCTCGTCGGTGAGGCCGCACGACTCGACCGCGATGCCGTGTTCCTCGCGCATCTGCTGAGCTCGGTGCTGCACGAAGCCGACGATCCCGGTCGCGAAGTCATCGAGAAGGCGGCGAGCGTCGGCTGGCGACTGCAGGACTGGCACACCGGGATCTACGTCGTCGCCGACGACCCGCGCGCCCCGTCGGATCGCGACACGATCGCCGCCGCCCTGCGCCGCGAACTCGCCGAGCAGGGCATCGTGACGAGCGGGATCGCGGATCACGCCGGCGGGTGGGCCCTGTGGAAGTCGGAGCCGTCGGAGCCGTCGATCGATCAAGGCCGGGGCGTCGTCCGCGCCCTGCGGCTCGCTCTCGCATCGCTCCCTCGGGACTGGGGTCTCGTCGCCGGGGTCGGCCGCACTCATCACGGTGCGGTGGGGCTGCGAGAGACCCTCGGCGAGGCCCGCAACGCGGCGTACCTCGCGCGCAGCCGGGACTTCCGTCCATCCGTAGATCATTCCGACGAACTGGGTGTGGCGCAGCTGCTGGCGACGCTTCAGCAATCGGACGTGACGCGCGCCTTTGCGGAATCCGCGCTCGCCCCGATCAGCGATCCCGCGAGCAGCCACCTGCTCGCAACCCTCACGGCTTATCTGCAGAACGGCGGATCCGTCGTGTTCACGGCGCAAGCGCTCAACGTGCACAGGAACACGGTGACAGCGCGCCTACAGCAGCTGAGGGAGCGGCTGGGCGTCGACCTCGACGACTCCAGCCTGCGGCTCGCGCTGCAGATGGCGGTACGTGCGGTGCACAGCAGTCCGGCCACTCCGCTCCCGGAGGCGTGACTGAGCGGGTGCACGCCGCACAGCTGTTCGCGCGCGGTGTGCATACGGCCCATCCTCTGCGCGCCGAGCGCGGCATAGGTTCTGAGCACGACAGTGTCCGCCACCCAATGAAGGAGCAATCATGCACCTGCGCGTCATCCTCCCCGTCATCGGAGAGTCCCTCCTCGACCACGTCCGCACCGAGGCGGAAGCGTGGGCGCTTCCGACGACGACGATCTCGGTCGTCGCCCTCGAACGTGGCACCGCGAGCATCGAGTCCGAGTACGACGAGGCGCTCTCGGCTCCCGGCATCCTGGACCGCATCGAAGAGTGCGTGACGGACGGCGTCGACGGAGTCTTCATCACCTGTTTCGGAGATCCCGGGGTCCACGCCGCACGCGAGATCATCGACGCGCCGGTCGTGGGCGGATTCGAACCCGCTGTCCTCACCGCCATGAGCCTCGGCGAGCGCATCGGCATCGTCACGGTGCTGCCCAACGTGCTCCCGATGCTCCGAGGGATCGCGCGTCGCTACGGCGTCGACAACCGCATCGGCGCGATCCGCGTCGTCGACATCCCCGTTCTGGGACTCGAGGAGGACAACAGCCTGCTCGTCGACCGCCTCGAAGAGCAGGCGGCGGCCGTCATCGAGAGCGACGCGGCGGATGTCATCATCCTCGGCTGCACCGGCATGCTCGGCGTCGCCGACGAGCTCGAGCGACGCCTGGCCGCACGCGGACTCGCCGCGCCCGTCGTCGACCCCACGGGCGCGGCGATCACGTGGCTGGAGAGCTCGGTCCGCATGGGACTGACGCCGAGTCGCCGCACGTACATGGCGCCGCCCGCCAAGGCACGCCAGCTGTGACACAGCCTTCGTCGATGCGCGTCGATCCGGCTCATGCCGGGCCGGCGCGCATCGGTCTGTGGGTCACGATGCTGCGCCCATTCGGACTCGAGATCGCTGCGGCTGCTCGGCCGGACTGGATCGGCATCGATCTGCAGCACGGCGACATCGCCCTCGCCGATCTCGCCGACATGGTGCGTGCGTGCGAGCGACATGCGATCCCGGTGGCCGTGCGTGCCGGGGGGCACGACCCCGCAGCACTCGGCCGGATCATCGACACCGGGGCGGACGCGGTCATCGTGCCGGCCGTCGAATCCGCCGCGCAGACCGAGGCAATCGTGCGCGCCACCCGCGTGCCTCCGCGGGGTGCGCGCAGCACCGGCATCGCGCGACGCGGTCTCGTCGCGGCATCCATCGCGGAACCGCTCGTTCTGCCGATGATCGAGACGGCGGAAGGCCTCGAGAACGTCGACGCGATCCTCGACGTGGACGGGATCGACGGCGTCTTCGTCGGGCCGTACGACCTGAGTCTGTCCATGCGAGCTGCGTCGCCCACGGCTGCGCCGGTCGTCGACGCCATCCGGCACGTCTTGGAAGCGGCCCGCACGCGCGGGCTCACGAACGGAATCTACAGCGGCGATCCCGAGCTCACGTCACGGATGGGCGACGTCGATCTGCTCGCCGCCGGCAGCGACGTCGACGCCCTGCGTCACGGACTGATGACGGTGATGCCCCGCGGCTGACCGCGGGACATCGCCTTCGCCATTCAGGACCGACGTGACCTCGACCAGGCGTCGAGGCCCACCGCGATCAGAAGGATCGCACCCTGCACGATCTGCTGGATCGTCGTGTTGACATTGAGCAACGCGAATCCGTTGCCGATCATGGCGTAGAGGATCAGGCCGAACGCGGTGCGCCACATCGCGCCCTCACCGCCGAAGATACTCGTGCCGCCGACAACGACGACGGCGATCACCATGAGCGGGATGCTCGCACCGACATCGGCCTGCCCCGCGCCGATCTTGCTCGCGGCGAGAACCCCGGCGATCGACGCGGCGAGGCCCGAGAGAACGAACACGCTCGTGTGCACGAGGCGCACGTGGATGCCCGACAGACGCGCCGCCTCGGGGCCTCCGCCCACAGCGTAAACCCGTCGACCGTAAACCGTGCGCGAGAGCACGAACCACGCGATGAGGAAGACCGCGATGAGCGCGATCCCGGGGAGCGTGAGTCCCAGCAGCATCCCCTGCCCGAGAGCAGTGAACCCCGGAACAGACACGCTCACCAGCACTCCTCCGGAAACGGCCACGGCGACACCACCCAGCATGAGCGAGGTGGCGAGCGTCGCGATGAAGGGATTAATGTTGATGAACGCGACGGCGATGCCGTTGACGAGTCCCACGAGCACTCCCGTGGCGAGGCCGGCGATGAAGCCGAACCCGACCGATTCCGTCGCGTTCGTGACGGTCGCCGCGATCACCCCGGACAGGGCGAACGTCGCTCCGACCGACAGGTCGAACATGCGGCTGATGAGCACGAAGGTTCCGGCACACGCGATGATGCCCACCGTCGCCCACTGATCGAGCAGGTTCGACATGTTGATCGGCGAGAGGAAGACGGGCGACGACACCGCCATATAGACGAAGAGGATCGCGCAGATAACGACGATCACGTTGTGCGTCAGGAAGCGGCGAAGGTGGTGCAGCGGCCCCGCGGGCGTCGCCACCGTGTTGGTACTTGTCGTCGGTTCGTGTGTGACAGTCATTGTCTTCTCCTCGCTCATGCGGCGGAATCCTCTTCGCGGGCGAAGGCGGCGCCCATGATGGCGGCTTCGGTCATCTGGTCGCTTTCGAGACGAGCGGTGATGCGACCGCGGCTCATGACGACGATGCGATGCGAGAGCCCGATCACTTCCTCCATCTCGCTCGAGATGAGCAGAACGGCGACACCGGATGCCGCAAGGTCGACGATCAGCTGATAGATGGCCTGCTTCGCCCCGACGTCGACGCCGCGCGTGGGCTCGTCGACGATGAGGATGCGCGGACCGGTCATGAGCCACTTGCCGAACAGGACCTTCTGCTGATTGCCGCCGGACAGTCGCGCGACCGACACACCCTGCTTCTTGAGCCGGATGTCGAGTCTGCGGACCATCTCGGCGGCCGCGCGAGCGACTTTGCGGGTGCGCACGATTCCGGCGACCTGATCGCGTTCGATTGTCGCCATCGTGAGGTTCTCTTCGACCGGAAGCGAGAGCACCAGTCCCTGGTCGCGGCGGGATTCCGGCACCATCGCGATGCCGAGCGACGTGGCGCGGCGTGGCGAGCGCGGACGCCCCGGCCGGCCGTGCACGACGACCTCCCCGCTGTCGACCGGATCCGCACCGAAGACAGCGCGCGCGACCTCCGACCTGCCCGCACCGACAAGACCCGCCAGTCCGACGATCTCGCCCGGACGCACCTCGAGATCGATGTCGTCGAAGACACCGGAACGGCTGAGACCCGTGACGGACAGCGCCGGTGCAGCAGCCGTCATCACGATCTGCTTGGCGGGGAAGACCGACGTGAGCGGGCGACCGAGCATCGACTGGATGAGCGATTCGCGTGTCTCGTCCGCCGTCGTCGCCGTGCGCACGATCCTGCCGTCGCGCAGCACCGTGACGCGGTCGGATATCGCGAGCACCTCTTCGAGGTGGTGCGAGATGAAGACGATTGTCGCGCCGTGCGCCCGCAGGTCGCGCATGGCGTCGAAGAGCAGAGCGGCGTCACTCGGCCCGAGCGCGGCGGTCGGCTCATCCAGGATGATGACGCGCGATTCGCGGGCCAGTGCGCGGAGGATCTCCACCTTCTGCTGGCTGCTGAACGGCAGAGACCCGACGCGCGCTCGGGGCGGGATGCCGAAGCCGATCCGATCATCGAGTTCGGCGTAGCGGCGGTCGAGCTCCGTCCCGCGCAGCACACCGCCGAGATGCGGTTCCTGACCGAGGAAGACGTTCTCGCGAACGGTCAGGGCGGGCACGAGAGCGACTTCCTGCGCGATGAGGCTGATGCCCGCGGCGAGCGCAGCGGCGGGTGTGTTGAACACGACCCGCGCCCCGTCGACCGCGATGTCGCCGTCGTCCGGAGCGAGCGCACCCGCGATGATCGAGCACAGCGTCGACTTTCCGGCGCCGTTCTCGCCGACAAGCGCGTGGATCTCGCCGGGGCGGAACGCGATGTCGACGTCGGCGAGTGCCGCCTGACCGCCGAACCTCTTCGTGACGCCCGTGAGAGAGACGATGTCCGCAATCGCGGTATCAGTGTTCGACATGGTTCCTCATCCTCGAGAAGCGGCACGGCCGCGGGAGCAGGGCTCTCCTCCCGCGGCCGCCCCGGATCATCCGGCTGTCCACTCCGCAGTGAACGACTTACCGGCGTCGGTCCCGAGCGTCTCGCGGGTGGCGATCGGCCCGATGGGCGAGTTCTCGCGCACATCGACGGCTGTCTCCACCGTCTCGCCGTTCATCGCGGCGACGGCGAGCATGATTCCTTCATAGCCCTCCGTGAACGGAAGGGCGAGGGGAGCCGCGAAGACCGCCCCATCGCGGATGCCTTCGATGTCCTCTTCCGTGCCGCCGTTGCTCACGACGATGACCTCGCCCGTGCGACCCGCCTGCTCGATCGCCTGCAGGGCACCCGCGATCGGCTGACCTGAGGCCGCCGAGATGACGTTCAGGTCAGGGTTCGCCGTGAGGATGTTCTGGGTCGTCGCGAGGCCCGCGGCCTGGTCGAAACCGCCGGGCTGCTCGGACACGAGCTCGACCGAGGCGGCCTTGGCCAGCGCTTCCTTGACCGCTGCGGTGCGCAGCTGATCCGTGGCCTGCGCGGCATCGCCCGGCATGTACGCGACCTTGCAGGGGTCGGTGTCGCCGCATGCCTCGACCATGAGCTCACCGATCTCGGTGCCCATCGTCGGCAGGTTGACGCCCACCGTGATGAGGCCGTCGACGGATGACTGCAGCGTCGTGAGGTCGGTCCCGATCGTCGTCATGAGAGACACTACCTGGACACCCTGATCGATCGCCTGCGTCGCGACGGGCACAAGCGCGGCGGGGTTGAGCGGGTTGATCACGAAGATGTCGTAGCCGCCCTTCGTGAGCGCGTCCTGGATCTGGCCGACCTGCGTCGTGGAATCGAATGCCGCGTCGAACATGGTGACCGTTCCGCCGAGCTCCTCCGCCGCGGCCTCGACGCCGCGCAGGTTCGCTGCCGTATAGGTGTTCGTGGCGACCGGGCTGAAGAAGGCGATCGATAGACCGTCGTCGTCCGCCGGTCCGTTTGCGTCCGGTGAGGCGCTGTTCGCGCATCCGCCGAGGAGCATCATTCCCGCGAGGAGGACGGCCGGGGCCGCCAGCAGCTTTCGGTTCATGCGGATACCTTCCCTAGAGGGCTCGGGTGATGTGCGCCAACGCTAAGCCGCACTCCCCTGCACGTCATTGGGCCGCATGTCCGCGTGGCGCCGGGTGTGCTGTGCACGGTGCACAGTGGCGCGCGGCTGCGGACGTCACCCGGCCGACGCCCGTCGATTCGATACCCCGCGATCGGATCGACACACTATGTGCGCACGTCGCGTTTGGACTGGATCACCGACTAGCAATTCGGCAGGAGACTGCGATTCGAGAAAGCAGAAAAACCCCCGGTTAACCGGGGGTTTTTCGATCGGTGGACCTGAGGGGATTCGAACCCCTGACCTCTTCATTGCGAACGAAGCGCGCTACCAACTGCGCCACAGGCCCGTGAACCTCAGCAAGATTATCACGCTGAGAAGTCGTGATCGAACGCGCTACTGACCGGATGCGCGACGCAGGAGCACGTCGCGCACGTGCGCTTCGATCTCGGCGTCGTCGACGTATCCCATGCGCGAGAAGTCCGCGGATGCCGCGCGCTGCGGTCGTGCCGTCTCGATCGACGTCGGGCGCTGCGCCTCGGCACGCCGCCGGATCGCCTCGTCGACGGCGGCCAGACGAAGGGCCTCACGGGCGTCTTCGGCGTCGAGCACGGCGGCGGCGCGGGAACCGGCCGACGCGGTGAGGGGCCGGGGAAGCTCGCGCGGAGCCCATTCACGGCGGGTCTGCTCGAGTTCGACGTCCTGCATGTGCACGGCGACGCGCTCACCCGCGTCCTGCGCGGTGCGTGTGACGGCTCGGGCGCCGACCCGCGCCATGCGCTGCAGCACGAGGCCGGCCACGATGGTCGCGGCGAGCCCGGCCCACAGCAGCAGCTGCGCACCGGTGGACACGATCGTCCACACGCCCCACCCCGCGATTCCGAGCCCGGCGACACCGAGCGTCATCGCGGTCAGCCGCACGCGGCGGCGCGCGCGGGCGCGTCGGGCTTCGGGGCTGAGTCGCGCGGCGGCGCGCTCGTCACGCGCACGCTCGAGTTCGATGCGCGCTTCTTCGAGGGCGACCTGCTCGCGCTCGGCGAGCGCGCGGCGGGCGAGCTTCTGCTGCGCGAGCGCCGTGCGTGCGGTGAGTTCGAGCCGCACCTCTTCGGGCGTTTCGCTCGTCTCGGCGAGCACGCGGAGGGCCTGATTGAGGCGCACGGCGTTACGCTCGGACGCGTCGTACTGCCGCCGGCTGTGCCAGCTGGGCAAGAGGTACACGAGCCACAGCAGCGCCGCGACCAACACGATCACGCCGCCGCCCAGCACCTGCCCACCCATGGCGTCCACGGTAAGCGACGCGGGCCGCGCGCCCCGGCATCCCCTCGCGTGTCTCCCCAACCCCACACCCGCGAGACTGCAACCGCGCGCCGAGACTGCGGGTGGACCCCACGG
>NZ_JBHJZS010000025.1:0-47765 GCF_042271185.1 Microbacterium sp. NPDC055910 | reverse complement strand
CCTCGGGGCGGCGCTTCTCGCTTAGGGTGAAGCATGGACATGCGGGTAGCCGCGTACGCGATCATCGTCGATCCCGATGACCGGGTGCTCCTCGCCCACTGGATCGAGGGGCGCCGCGCCGCCTGGACGCTGCCCGGCGGCGGACTCGAGAGCGGCGAGAACCCCGAAGACGCCGCGCGCCGCGAAGTCCACGAAGAGACGGGCTATCACGTCGCGCTCGATGGGCTGCTCGGCATCCATTCGCGGGTCATCCCCGCGCGCCGGAGGCTGAGCACCTCGTCGTCGCCGCTGCACACGCTGCGCATCGTCTATCGCGCGCACATCATCGGCGGAGAGCTGCGCAACGAGGTCGGCGGCTCCACGGATCGCGCTGAGTGGTTCCCGCTCGCGGACGTGCCATCGCTGCAACACGTCAAGCTGGTCGACATCGGCCTCGAGATGGCCGGTGTCCTCTGACGGGATGCCGCTACCCGGCCTCGCTCGAGATGTCGGCGATCGTCGCGTCGAACGCGGCGATGAGGGCGTCTGCGTCGACGAACAGGCTGTAGCCGTGGGCGCCGGCACCCATCGCGATTCGGCGGCCGACGATGCTCTCGTCGGCGAAGACGGGCCAGTCGCCCTGGGCGCCGATGGGCACGATGGTGCCGCGCTCGTAGCCCGTCGCTGCGAGTGCGACGTCAGGGTCGGGGAGCGCGAGCTTGTTGACGCCCACGACCGCCCGCAGCTTCGGCCACGAGATCGACCGATCGCCCGGCACGAGGGCGTAGAGGAACTCCGGCGTGTTCCCCGAGCCTGTCGCGGCTTCTGAGCCGGTCGCGCTCCCTGAGCCGGTCGCGTTCCCTGAGCGTGTCGCGTTCCCTGAGCCTGTCGAAGGGCGCTTGACGACGAGCGTCTTGACGATGTCGGCCGGCTTCACACCGAGCAGCGCCGCCGCCTCGGGCAGGCTCTTCGCGGCGGGCCGCTCGCGCAGCTCGATCTCGAGCCCGCGAGCGGATGCCGCCTCTCGAACCCGCGCGAGCGGATCGGTCACGCGTCGGGCGCGCGCAGCGGGTCGTCGGCCACCCACAGTTCGTCGTCGGCGCGCAGCGTCTGCCACGCGGCGTACAGCACGCCTGCCGCCGCGGCGACACCCAGGATGATGGCGATGACGCCGCCGGCGCCCATGCCCTTCTTCTTCGGCTCGAGGGCGCTCACGCCCGCCGAGAGGCGACGCGACACCTTCTTCGCGTACTTGTCGGCCTTCTTCGAGTACTTGCCCGAGTCGGGAAGCGCGAATCCGCGGCCGGCCGCGAGGCGAGCGCGCGTTTCGTTGGCGGCATCCCATGCGGACAGCGCCGAACCCACGACCGCACCCGCGGCGGGGACGACATTGTGCTCGAGCACGTTCTTGGACAGCTTGACGCCGCGGTCGACGTAGGGCGCCGCGTACTTCTCATATCCGGCCTGCACCTGCGGTGCGACCTGCTCACGGCCGAAGTGTCCCAACTGTCGTCCGGCCTCGCGAGCGACGTCGGACGCCTGCCCGACGAGCACCTGCTGCGACTCCCACAGGGCGTTTGCCTGCGACTGAAGCTTTCGTAGTTCCTTCTTGCGCTTGCGGCTGAGGCTCACGGGGATCCTCCCTCTCGACGGGGTCGGTGGTTTCTCCATCTTGCCAGACGGTACCCGGGCAGGGAGAAAGGGCTTGTCAAGTTGTCTGCGAGAATGTACGACATGCCCCAGCACTCCGCCGTTGCCACGATCCACACCAACCACGGCGACATCGTCGTCAACCTGTTCGGCGACCACGCGCCGCGCACGGTCAAGAACTTCGTCGGTCTCGCCGACGGAACCGGTTCGTGGACCGACCCGGCGACGGGCAAGCCCGGTGAGGGGCCGCTGTACAACGGCGTCATCTTCCACCGCATCATCCCGAACTTCATGATCCAGGGCGGCGACCCGCTCGGACAGGGTGTGGGTGGCCCTGGCTACAACTTCGACGACGAGATCAACGGCGAGCTGAACTTCAACGAGCCCTACATCCTCGCGATGGCCAACGCCGGCCTTCGCCGCAACGCCATCACGGGCAAGCCCGAGGGCACCAACGGATCGCAGTTCTTCATCACGACCGACCCGACGCCGTGGCTGCAGGGCAAGCACACGATCTTCGGCGAGGTCGCCGACGCCGACTCGCGCGCGGTCGTCGACGCGATCGCCGCTGTGCCGACGGGTGCGGGCGACCGTCCCGTCGAGCCCGTGGTCATCGAGTCGATCGACATCCAGGCCGTCTGACGCCGCGCACCTCCACCCCGTGACCTCGGCGGACTTCGCGAGCAACCGCGACAACTTCTGCTACCGGCATCCTGACCGGCAGAGCTTCGTGCTCTGCCAGCGATGCCTGCGCACGATCTGTCCCGAGTGCCAGACGCCCGCCGCCGTAGGCGTGGTCTGCCCCGAGTGCATGAAGGCGCAGCAGTCCGCCCAGACGACCGCGCAGCGCAAGGCCGAACGACGCTGGACCCGGTCACGACCGGTCGTCGTCAGCGACACGCGGCCGCTCGCGACCTACGCGATCATCGGGATCACCGCGATCGCGTACATCGTGTCGCTCATCCCCGGGTTCGGTCGCACGGTCGAGAACTTTTTGCTGTTCTGGGCCCCGACGCTGTACCCCCCGCTCACGGGAACGTTCGAGCCGTGGCGCATCCTGACCGTCGCGCTCGTGCACTCGGGCTTCTGGCACATCGGGCTCAATATGCTGGCGCTGTGGCTCATCGGCCGCAGCCTCGAGCCGCTTCTCGGCAGGGGACGGTTCGTCGCCCTCTACCTGTTGAGCACGGCAGGAGGATCGGTCGCCGTCACGCTGCTGTCGTTCGGCACGCCCGTCGTCGGGGCGTCGGGTGCGATCTTCGGCCTGTTCGGGGCGCTGATCGTGATCGGCCGGCATATCGGGCTCAATATCGCCGGGATCGCGGTGATCCTCGGCGTGAACCTCGCGATCGGGTTCATCCCCGGATTCAACGTGTCGTGGCAGGCGCACGTGGGTGGCCTCGTGGTCGGACTGCTCGTGGGGTTCATCTTCACGCGTACTCGAGCGCAGCGGCAGCAGAAGACGCAGCTCTTGCTGCTCGGCGCCGTCGGCGCGGGGCTCGTGCTGCTGCTGGTCGTACCGGTCTTCACGGTGCTGCCGCCGTACATCGGCCTCTGATCCGAGGAACTACACCGGTGTGATTCATCCCCACCTGTGGATGAACCTGTGGATAACTTCCCCGCGGCGCGCAAAAACCACCGGCGCGCGCACATCGCGGGCGCCGGTGGCGGAGAGTGTGAGACGGGCGGCTAGCGCCAGCGCGTCGTCATGAGGAAGCCGAGGAACGCGATGCCGAAGCCGATCACGAGGTTCCAGCCCTGGATACCCGGAATCGGGTACTGCATGCCGCTGAGGTAGAAGACGAGCACCCAGACGAGTCCCGCGAGCATCAGCCCGATCATGATCGGCTTGAACCACACGGGGTTGGGGGCCGCTTCGCCCTCTGCGCGTTCGATCAACGCGTCGTCATCTTTGCCGGATCGTGCCATGTCCGCCAGTCTAGCTGCCAGGCTCGCTTCAGCATGTTCTCACTACACTTCGAGTGTGCAGCAAGCCACACTGACGACATCGGGAGCGCCCCCGACCCGTCGCTCCGCGCGACCGCGCCGACGCGTGTCGGTCGCCGGGGTCATCGGGGAACTGCTCATCACCGCCGGTGTCATCACCCTGCTCTACGTCGTGTGGCAGCTGTGGGTGGGCGACATGATCTACGGCGCGCAGCGCAACGCGACCGGCAACGAGACGATCACGCGGTGGGCGCAGGAGTATGTGCCGCCGGCGGACTGGCCCGATGAGGAGCCGATCGCCGAGACGTTCGAGCCGATCATCCTGCCCGAACCGGCCGACACCGAGGTCTTCGGCGTCATGCGGGTGCCCCGCTTCGGAGCGGACTACGCCGTCGAGATGGCCGGCGGCGTAACGCGCCCCGGCACACTCGACCCGATCGGCATCGGGCACTACCCTGGGTCGCCCATGCCCGGCGAGGTCGGCAACTTCGCCCTGGCCGGTCACCGCACGACGTGGGGCAAGCCCTTCAACCAGGTTGCCGAGCTGCGTATCGACGACCCCATCGTCGTCGAGACCGCCGACGGCTGGTACACGTACCGCTTCCGCACCCTCCAGTACGTCCGCCCGGATGAGGTCGATGTGCTGCTGCCCGTGCCGCAGGAGCTCGACGTCGAAGCGACGACGAGCTACATCACGCTGACGAGCTGCAGCCCCATGTTCTCGATGGCCGAACGTATCGTGGCGTACGGCGTCTTCGATTCGTTCACGCCCCGCGACGCGGGAGCACCCTCCGCCCTGAACGAAGGAGCCTGATGTACGCCGCACTGTGGCGGGCCCTCCCCGGACCCTGGTGGGTGCGCCTGCTCATCCTTCTCGTCGCCGTTGCCGCGATCCTCTACGGCCTGGCGTTCTACGCCTTCCCGTGGATCAGCCAGTTCGTCAACCCGCAAGAGGTCACCGTCCAGTGACGCCGGTGCTCGTCGTGGACAATCACGACAGCTTCGTCCACACCCTCGTCGGCTATCTGCACGAGCTCGGCGCGTCCACCGAGCTGATCGAGGCCGACGAGATCCGGGATGCCGCGGGCACGGTGTCCGCCTTCGCGGGCGTGCTCGTCTCACCCGGCCCGGGCACACCGGCCGCCGCCGGGGCGTCGATCGCCGTCGTGCGGGCGGCGGCACGCCGCGGCATCCCTCTTCTGGGCGTCTGTCTCGGGCACCAGGCGATCGGCGAGGCCTTCGGCGCGCGTGTCGCCGAGGCGCCCGAGCTGATGCACGGCACGACGTCGCTCGTGCACCACGACGGCTCGGCGCTGTACGCCGGTCTGGCCGATCCGTTCGTCGCGACGCGCTACCACTCGCTCGCGATCGTCCCCGAGACGCTGCCCCGCGACCTCGTCGTCACGAGCCGCACCGATTCGGGCGTCATCATGGGCGTCGCGCATCGGACGGCACCGGTGCAGGGCGTGCAGTTCCACCCCGAGAGCGTGCTGACCGAGGGCGGCCACCGGCTCCTGGGCAATTGGCTCGCACAGGTCGGATACGCGGATGCCGCGGCTCGCGGCGCGACGCTGCACCCGCGTCGCTGAGGGCCAGCCGTTCACGATCCCGAGCAGTACACCAGCGTCACGGCGGAGCGCACGGGAACGTCACCGGGCGCGAGTGACTGCGATCGGACGGTGGGCGGCGAGTCGGCGGGACACGTCGTGTCCTCCTGCGACCCGACCTCGAGACCGAGGTCGGCGAGCTGACGGCTCGCGGCATCCACGGTGTATCCCGTCACGTCGATGAGCGTCACGCGCCCCGACGCGACGACGAGGTTGACCGCCGTGCCCTTGGGGATTTCGGTCTCGGCGCTTCGGTCGGCCGACATCACGATCCCGGCCGACAGGGTCGGGTCGTTGCGCTGGGTCACGGTGCCGAGCGTGAGGCCGGCCGCGTCGAGGGCCGCGACGGCGGCGTCTTGCCCGAGCCCTTCGAGCACGGGAACGGTCGACATCTCCTGGCCCGACGAGACGTAGACACGGATCTCCTGCTCGGGCGACACCGACTCGCCCGCTTGCGGATCGGTGCGGATCACGATGCCCTCGGCGACGTCGGGGTTCGGCTCATCGACGCGGAACGAGATGAGGTCCTCATCGCCCAGGTCGCGCGCCGCGCGCTCGTAGGTCACGCCCGTGACATCGGGCACGATGCGCGCGATCGACGGCACATCTCCGCCGTCGGGCTTGATCGTGAGCACCCAGAAGAGCACCGCCGCGAGCAGCACGGCGATGAGGGCGACGCCCGACCAGATCCACGCGACCGGCGGCCCCGCCTGCGTGCGCTTCATCGTCGTGTCCGTGCTCAGCTGCCGCAGCGACCGGGCCGTCTCCGCGGCCTGCCGCGGGTTGGGCCCGTACAGCTCGCTCGTGAGTGCGTTCATCTGGCGCTTCGTGGGGGCGTTTCCGTCGACGGTCGCGTCGAGGGCCTCGCGGAAGCCCGCGGCGTCCTGGTAGCGCTGGAAGGGATCCTTCGCGAGGGCGCGCAGCGCGACGGCGTCGAGCGCGCGCGGCACCGTCTCGTTGAACTCCGACGGCGGAACGGGCGCTTCACTGACGTGCTGGTAGGCGACGGCGACGGGGGATTCGCCGCGGAACGGCGGACGACCCGCGAGCAGCTCGTACAGCACGACGCCGGCCGAGTACAGATCGGCGCGCGCGTCGACGGGCTCGCCCTTCGCCTGCTCGGGGGAGAAGTAGGCAGCCGTTCCGAGGATCGCGGTCGTCTCGGCGACCGTCGATGAGCCGTCGGACACGGCGCGGGCGATGCCGAAGTCCATGACCTTGACCTGCCCGGCATCGGTCACCATGACGTTGCCCGGCTTGATGTCGCGGTGCACGACACCCGCGCGGTGGGAGTACTCGAGCGCTTCGAGGATGCCGTCCATGTAGCGCACGGTGTCGGTCTCGGGCACGGGTCCGCGCGCGATGATGTCTTTCAGCAGGGCGCCTTTGACCAGCTCCATGACGATGAACGGAACGGGCCGGACCGAGCCGTCGGGCTGGGTCTCGGAGTCTTCGCCCGCGTCGAAGACCCGCACGATCGCGGGATGCGCCATGCGCGACGCCGCCTGCGCCTCGAGGCGGAAGCGGGTGCGGAAGGCGTTGTCGTTCGCGAGATCGCGCGCGAGAACTTTGATCGCGACCTCGCGGCCGAGCGTCAGATCGTATCCGCGGTAGACGCTCGCCATGCCGCCGCGCCCGATGAGCTCGTCGATACGGTAGCGTCCCGACAGCACACGCGGCTCAGCAGACACTTGACTCCCTGATTCGGACCTTCAGCCAGAATAGTCGAGCCGGTGCCCTCACTCCTGCTCTTCGTCGGTGGGATCGGGGTCCGGTACGGGCGGCGCCTGGATCGCGGCACTCACTTCTTGCGAGGCGCCGGTCGTGCGCTCACCGGCGGTTCCGCCCGTGCACGTGACGGTGTAGGTCACGAGCAGGGTCGAGCCGGCGGCACCGGTCACCTGCAGGTCGGCGGAACGCTCGTTGGCGCCGAACCACGCGCTGGACTGGCCCGAGGCGGGGAACACTCCCTGCGTCGCGGTGAACTGGTATCCGCTCACGTTGCCCGTGCCCGAGGGGCAGCTGTAGCCGTCCCATCCGATCTGCACCGTGCTGCCCGCTTCGGCCGTTCCCGAGATCCGCGCCGCGGCCGGCGTGCCCATGGGCACCTGACCGGCGTAGCGGGTGAGCGTGATGACCCGGTCGAACGGGACGTTGCCCATGGGGTCGACCTGGTAGACCAGGCCGACGCTCGCTTCGTCGGGCGCGGAGTCGCCGTCGACGCAGCTCACGCCGAAGCCGAGGTCGTCGAGGATCGCCGTCGCCGCTTCGCAGGTCTGGCCCGTGAGGTCAGCCGCAACGACGTTCGCCGACGTCGGCTCGGGGGTCGGCGTGTTCGCCGGAGTCGAGCGCGTCGGCGAGGGCGACGAACTCGTCGGCTCGGGTGCAGGCTCCTGATTCGCGACGAGACCCCAGATCGTGGCGCCGAGCACGAGCACGAGCAGCGCGATGAGCGCGACGAGCGGCCACGTCCACGGGCTGCGCTTGCGCTTCTCGGTGTCTTCGCCCTCGACGGCGTCTTCTTCTGTCGGAGCGGCCAGCAACCGCGTCTCGGCCGAAGTGTCGGTGCCGAGCAGCTGCGTCATGTCGTCGCCGACCGAGGTGCCCGCCGCGATCGCCGGCACGGCCGCGGCCGCGGCGACGACATCACCGCGGCGCAGGGCGGTCGCGGCACGCGCGACGGCGGCCGACGACGCCGGGCGGTCTTCGGGCTTCTTCGCGATCATCGCCATGACGAGGTTCTGCACCGGCACGGCGACGGTCGGCGGCAGCGGGGGCGGCTGCTCGTTGATCTGGGCCATCGCTATCGCGACCTGCGACTCGCCCGTGAAGGGGCGCTTGCCGGCGAGGCATTCGTAGGCGACGATGCCGAGCGAGTACGTGTCGGTCGCGGGGGACGCCGGGTGGCCCGACGCCTGCTCGGGCGAGAGGTACTGCACGGTCCCCATGACCTGGCCGGTCGCCGTCAGCGGCACCTGGTCGGCGATGCGCGCGATGCCGAAGTCGGTGATCTTGACGCGGCCGTCGGGCGTGATGAGCAGGTTGCCGGGCTTGATGTCGCGGTGCACGAGGCCGGCGGCGTGCGCTGCCTGCAGCGCGGCCGAGGTCTGCGCGACGATGTCGAGCGTCTTGTCGGTCGAGAGCGAGCCGTCGCGCTCGATGATCGTCGAGAGCGCCTCGCCGGGCACGAGCTCCATGACGAGGAACGCACTGCCGTTCTCTTCGCCGTAGTCGAAGACGCTCGCGATGCCCTCGTGGTTCACGAGGGCCGCGTGGCGGGCCTCAGCGCGGAAGCGCTCGAGGAAGCCCGGATCCCCCATGTACTCGTCTTTGAGGATCTTGATGGCGACGGTTCGTCCGATGACGTGGTCCGTCGCTTCCCAGACCTCGCCCATGCCGCCGATCGCGATCCGCGAATCGAGCTCGTAACGGCCACCGAACGTCACACCCTGTGTCGGTCTCATCTGCCCAGCACCGCCTCCATGACCTTCTTCGCAATGGGAGCCGCGATCGCGTTCCCGCTGCCCGACTGTCCTTGACCGCCGCCGTCTTCGACGACGACCGCAACGGCCACCCGCGGATCGTCCGCGGGCGCGAAGCCCGTGAACCACAGCGTGTAGGGCCTTGCCCCGTTCTCTGCCGTCCCGGTCTTCCCGGCCACCTCGACCCCGTCTATTCTTGCACCGCTCGCGACACCCTCACTGACATTGGCCACCATCAGCGCGACCATGTCCGCCGCGATGTCCTCGTCGAGAGCGCGTCCGAACTCGGTGTTCTCGAATTCCTGCTGCACCGACAGGTCGGGTCCGATGATCCGATCCACCATGCGCGGGTTCATGACGATCCCCTCGTTGGCGATGCCCGCCGACACCATCGCCATCTGCAGCGGCGTCGCCGTGACGCGGCCCTGTCCGAAGCCCGTGAGCGCCGTCTGCGCGGCGTCGAGGATGCGCGGGTCGTCCTCGTTGGGCGGGTACGACGAGGGGGTCGAGACGAGCGGCATCGCGAACGACGAGTTGAATCCGTACTTCTCAGCTTCGGCGCGCATCGCCTCGTTGCCGAGCTCGACGGCGAGCTCGGCGAACGGGATGTTGCAGCTCAGCCGCAGCGCGTCGGCGATCGTGACCGTCTCGCCGGGACCGCACGTGCCGCCCGAGGCGTTGCGCACGGTGGCGGTGGACTGCGGCAGCTGATAGATCGCGGGGTTCGGCAGCGTCGATTCGGGCGTGTAGTCGCCCGATGCGAAGGCCGCCGAGGCGGTGACGAGCTTGAAGGTGGATGCCGGTGCGTTCAAGTCGCCCGCGATCGCGCGGTTCGACAGCGGCTTGCCCGGATCGGCGACGAGCTCCGCATACACGTCGTCGACCTCGCCGGCGTTGTGCGAGGCCAGCAGGTTCGTGTCGTAGCTGGGGCTCGTGACCATCGCGAGGATGCGGCCGGTCGAGGGCTCGATCGCGATGATCCCGCCCTGCAGGTCGCCGAGCGCTTCGTACGCGGCCGCTTGGACGGCGGCATCCATCGACAGCGCGACGTCGGAGCCGCGGGGCGGCTGTCCCGAGATGATGCGATCCAGGCGCGAGAGGAACTGCGAACCGGCCGTGCCGCTGAGCTCCTGGTTCATTGCGGCCTCGATGCCCGTCGACGAGCCGAGCACGGGGTTGATGTAGCCGGTGACGGGCGCCCACATGGCGGCATCCGTGTAGACGCGCTGCCAGCTGTACAGGTCGCCCGAGGGCACCGATCGGGCGATCGCCGATCCGCTCGCGATGATGGCGCCGCGCTGCACTTCGTACGAGTCGTACAGCGCACGGCGGTTCGCGGCGTTCTCGGCGAGCTCGTCGGCCTGGACGATCTGGATCCAGCTCGTCGAGGCGAACAGCCCCACGAACATGAGCAGCATCAGGATGCTGAGCCGGCGCAGTTCTTTCGTCACAGGTCGCACCCCCTCGGTACACGACGCCCACTGGTGCCTGAGGAGGTCGCGAAGCGACCGTATCGACGGGTCGTCACCCGATCACCACCCTCGGCCGGGAGCGCACGGAGTCCGAGATGCGCAGCAGCAGGGCGACGATGATCCAGTTCGCGATGAGCGAGGACCCGCCCGCCGCGAGGAAGGGCGTCGTGAGGCCCGTGAGCGGAATGAGACGGGTCACGCCGCCGACCATGATGAACACCTGCAGCGCGATCGTGAAGGACAGCCCCGTCGCGAGCAGCTTGCCGAAGTCGTCTTGACCGGCGAGCCCGATGCGGATTCCGCGACTGGTGAAGACCATGTAGAGGCACAGGATCGCGAACACCCCCACGAGACCGAGTTCTTCGCCGAGCGCCGGCAGGATGTAGTCGCTCTCGGCGACGGGCGTGAGGTACGGCCGTCCCTGGCCGAGTCCCGTGCCGACGAGCCCGCCCTGCGCGAGTCCGAAGATGCCCGTGACCAGCTGGAAGCTCGAGTTGTCCATGAGGTCGGGGTTGAAGGCATCCAACCAGATCGTGAAGCGCGTGCCGACGTACGGCAGCAGGCGGGATGCCACGAACGCGCCCGCCGCCGCCAGCACGACGCCGATGATGACCCAGCTCGTCTTGCCGGTTGCGACGTAGAGCATCGCGACGAACATGCCGAAGATGAGCAGGCCCGTGCCGAGGTCGCGCTGCATGACGATGATGCCGAGCGAGATGAGCCACAGCACGATGAGCGGACCGAGCTCGCGCGCGCGCGGCCACGTGACGCCGAGGAACCGCTTGCCGACCGAGGTCAGGCTCTCGCGTGTGCGCACGAGGTAGCCGGCGAAGAAGATCGCGAGGCAGATCTTCGCGAGTTCGCCGGGCTGGAAGGTGAACAGCCCCACGTCGACCCAGACGTCGGCGTTCCCGCCGCCGCTCAGTCCGGGCACGATCGGCAGGATGAGCAGCAGGATCGCGACGAAGCCGAAGATGTACGTGTAGCGGAAGAGCACGCGGTAGTTGCGCAGCAGGATCACGACGGCGATCGCGAGCACGAGCGCGATCGCCGCCCACGCGAGCTGACGCGTCGAGAACGCGCCCCACCCGGTGCGGTCCCAGTGCAGATCGAGTCGATAGATCATGGCGAGCCCGAGGCCCGTCAGCAATGTGGCGATCGGCAGCACGAACGGGTCGGCGTCGCGGGCGCGCAGGCGCAGCACGATGTGGATCGCGAGCACGAGGACCGTCAGCACGCCGCAGTAGACGAGGAACGAGCTGTCGATCGTGCCCTGAGCACCCAGCTGCACGAGCGCGACGGCCGATCCGTTGATGACGAAGGCGAAGACGAGCAGTGCGAGCTCGCGGTTGCGCTGCATCTGCGGCACGCGGATGCGCCGCAGAGCCCGCACGACGGCGGTATCGGCGGTCACCGCCTGCGTGTCGGCGCTCATGGCGCGTCTCCTTCGGAAATCGTGATCGATGAGACGATGCTGCGTGCGCGGTCGAGCGAGTCGGCCGAGATCGTCTGCTCGATCCTTTCGCGCGTGAAGGCCGAGAGCGAGTCGAGCTCGATGCCGGTGTCTTCATAGGGCGTCGAGAGGGTGATCGGACCGATCGTCTGCTGGATGCCCCGGAAGATCACGACCGTGTCCTCGTCGGCCCCGACATAGAACCGCGTCTGCGTCCACTGGTAGGCGCCGAAGGTGCCGGCTGCGAGCAGCCCCAGCACGAGAACGAGGCCGACGATCCAGCCGAGCCGGCGGCGACGCGCACGACGGCGGTCCTCCTCGATGAGCTCTTCGAGGAACTCCGCCGCCGGTTCGAAGTGCGTCGGCTCGTTCGCCGCCTGGCGTCCCACGTGCAGCCAGCTCGTGCGTCCGGGGCGCGCGGCGGGCACCTCGATGCCGATCGGGTTCGACGCCGACCCCACGATCGTGGCGGTTCCCGAGAAGAGCGGATGCTGCCCCCCCACGTCGACGAGCACGATCGTGACGTTGTCGGGCGCTCCGCCGTCGAGGGCCTGCTTGAGCAGCTGATCCGCCGTGCGGCCGGGGGCATGACCGAGACCGAGCACTTTCGCCAGGTGCGCGTCGTCGACGACGCCGGACAGACCGTCCGAGCAGAGCAGCCAGCGGTCGCCCGGCAGCGTCGGCATGACGAAGGTGTCGATCTCCGGCTCGGTGGCCATGTCGCCGAGCACGCGCATGAGTACGGAGCGACGCGGGTGGTAGCGGGCCTCTTCGGGCGTGATGCGCCCCGAGTCCACGAGTCGCTGCACGAACGTGTGGTCGGTCGTGATCTGGGTGAGCGCGCCGTCGCGATACAGGTAGATGCGCGAATCGCCGATGTGCGCGATGACGGCGTAGTCGTCGACCATGACGAGCGCACTCACGGTCGTGCCCATGCCGGCGAGTTCGGGTCGCACGTGCACCGTGTCGATGAGCTCGACCGCGGTGTCGGCGATCGCTTCGCGCAGGGCCTCCTCGGCCTCGGGCGGAGAGGTGAACGGCTGGTCGACGGCCTCGAGCCGGGCGACGGCCAGGCTTGACGCGACGTCTCCTCCGGCGTGACCGCCCATGCCGTCGGCGACGACGAACAGGTTCGGTCCGGCGTAACCGGAGTCCTGGTTGTTGGAGCGCACCTTGCCGGTGTGCGAGATCGCGGTGCTCGAGCCTTGGAAGACCATGCGCTCGGAGACTACTTCCTCAGCTCGAACGTCGTCGCGCCGACCTTGATGGGCGCGCCGAGCGTCACCGGCACCGGGGTCGTGACGCGATTGCCGTCGTGCCAGGTGCCGTTGGTCGAGTCGAGGTCCTGCAGCATCCACTGGTCGCCCCACAGCACGAGACGCGCGTGGTGACTCGACGTGTAGTCGTCGCGCACGACGAGGCCCGATTCGCTCGACCGGCCGATCGTGAGTGGTTCGGACCCGAGGGCGAGCTCGAGGCCGGCCTTGGGTCCGCTCGTGATGACGATGCGTTCCGCCGTTTCGGTCGTGGCGGGGCCGCCCTGGGACGGCCGGCCCTTCGCGGGAGGGGGAACGGGGGCGGTGACCTGTGCCGCGGCCGGCGGGGCACCCGCGGCCATCGCGGCCTCGGGCATCTTCCGCACCTTGACCCCGAAAAGATCGGCCCGCAGCGAGTACACGACGGCGAAGACGAAGAACCAGAGCAGAAGGAGGAAGCCGATGCGCAACAGCAGCAGGGTCAGTTCGCTCACGGCAGCGGTCCCTGTTCTCTCACGTCGAAGGCGCGTGTGACATCGCGCGGGGGCGTCGACGTCGTCGGCGGTGTCGCCTGCGCGACCACGCGGAACACGATATCGGTTCGCCCGATCCGCACGGTCGAGTCCGGCGTCAGCGCGGCTTCGGTCACCTTGTGACCGTTGAGCAGGGTGCCGTTGGTCGACTTCAGATCGCGCACCATCGCGCGCTCGCCGTCCCACAGGATCTCGACGTGCTTGCGGCTCGTCCCCGTGTCGGAGATCGTGATGTCGGCGTCGCTGCCGCGGCCGATGACCGTGCGGGACTTCGTCAGCGGGTGGCGGCGTCCGCCGATGTCGAGCACGCCGCGCCACGCGACCCGCCCCTGCGCCGTCGAAGACTCGACACGCAGGGTTCCGGTCGACTGATGGTCGTCGCGCTCGAGAGTGATCGAGACGGGACCGGCGAAGGAGTATCCCTGCTTCTTCGCGTGCTTCTGCACGAGTGCCTGCAGCTCGTCGTCGAGCGATGCCCCCAGCGCCGCCATCTTGTCTTCGTCGGTCGGCGCGAGGTGCACGGCGAACGTGTTGGGCGCGAGGATGCGGTCGCGACTGACCACGGCCGCCTTCTTGTCGAGCTCGCTGCGCAGTGCGGAGGCGATCTCGACCGGCTGGATGCCGCTGCGGAAGGTCTTCGCGAACGCGCTGTTCACGGCGCGCTCGAGACCCTTCTCGAAGCTGTCAAGTAGTCCCACGGAGCTCCTCGGACGGGGGTGCTTGGTTGCTACATGCTAGTTGCACACGCTGGAGGTTCCCGGATTCGACCGGATTCCGGGGGCGCGTGGTGCGCGTGATATCCTCGCTGAGTTGAGTGCGACGTCTTCGGATGATGCATCTCGCGCGAGTGGCGGAATAGGCAGACGCGCTGGCTTCAGGTGCCAGTGCCCGAAAGGGCGTGGGGGTTCAACTCCCCCCTCGCGCACGAAATGGAATGGCCCCCGAAAGGGGGCTTTTCCATTTCTTCGCCCGGTGTCCCTACATCCACTTCTGTCGTTTGAAGATGAGATACAGCACCAGCGCGAACGCGACCATGCCGCCGATGGCGAGCGGGTAGCCGAAGGTCCAGTGCAGCTCGGGCATGCTGTCGAAGTTCATGCCGTAGACCGCGCCGATCAGCGTCGGTGCGAAGAGGATCGCGGCCCAGCCGGAGATCTTCTTCATGTCCTCGTTCTGTCGCTGTGCGACGAGGGTGCCGTTGACGGTGAGGATCTGCGAGAGCGATTCGCGGAGCTCGCCGACGTGCGCGTCCGCGCGGCTGAGATGGTCTGCGACATCCTGCAGATAGGTCTTCAGTGGTTCGGGGATGCCGTAGTGGTCGAAGCCCCTCTGCAGCGCGGCGAGGACTTCGACGAGTCCGGACGTCGCCTGCTGAAGGTCGATGACCTCCTCGCTCAACCGGTAGATGCGTTCGGTGACGGAGGCGTCTCCGCTGAAGACCTGGCGCTCGATCTGGGCCTTGTCGATGGCGAGACCGCGCAGCACGGGGGTGTAGCCGTCGACGATGGCGTCGAGCAGACGATAGACGACGGCCTCCGGGCCGTGGTGCAGCAGGTGCTCGTCGTCGAGAAGCGCGTGGCCGCCATGCTCAGCGGTTCCCGAGGCGCCGTCGGCATCGAGCCCGTCGATCCAGCGGCCGTCCTGGCAGAACACGGCGACCGCCTTCGGCCGGAGGAGGATGTGGAACTCGGCGAAGTCGACATCCTCCGTCGCGTCGATGTACCACGCTGATCGGACGACGAGGAACAGCGCATCATCGTGCCGCTCGATCTTCGGCCGTTGTCCCGCCTGAAGGAGGTCCTCGACGAGCAGCGGATGGAGCCGCCAGCTGGTCGCGAGCTCCGCGATGTCTTCGGCTGTCGGCTTCGGGTACAGCAGGAGTGCCGTCCGATTCGCGTGCCCGTCGATGTACTCCTGCGCGTCTGCGACGCTCGTGTCGCTCGGGGCCCGCACGAGGTGCCCGTCATCGACATAGCGGGTATGGCGCGTCGTGCTCAGGCCATGCGCGGGCGAAGTGGCGGGGGCTCGGTGTCGGAAGACGCCGGGACGGCGGTGATGCGCTTCATCTTGCCGTGGTTGCACCATTCCTGGCCCCTTCCCTCCTCCCGAGTATGTCGCACGCGGCATCGACCACCCTGGCGGGCGCCGGTCAGACGCCGTCCAGGGTCGGGGGGAGGACGAAGAGGATCTCTTCGGCGTCGCGGTCGAGGGCGGGCGCGCGCGTGATCGTGCGCGAGACCTCGGTGAAGCCGTTGCGCTCCAGCACGGCGACAGCGCCGGCGTTGTGCGCAGCGACGCGGGCGAACAGCGGACGCAGCGGTTCGCGTGAGACGAGGATGCGCAGCGCTTCGGATGCCACCCCTCTTCCCCACGCGTGACGCGCGGTCCAGAAGGTGACCTCGCGCTCGCCGTCGACGGTGAAGGCCGCCACCGTGCCGGCGAAGCCGCCGTTCTCGGTCACGACGGCCAAGAGCACATCGTCGGCGGCGCGTTCGCGAGCGATCCACGCGTCGAACGCGCCGCGGTCCTCCGGGTCCTCCGCGGTGAAGGCCGCGAGGGCGGCACCCTCGGGGTCGCTCATCATCGTGAAGACGGCGTCGAGGTCGTCGTCGTCGAGATCACGCAGCTCGATGTGGTTCACGGCCCCACCGTATCCAGCGTCGCGCCTTACGAGAACCCGTGCAGCTCTCGCACGAGCGATTCGGCGAGAACGCTGTCGCGCGCGGCGATCGCCTCTCGCAGCCTCTCGTACGACGCCGTGCGCTCGACGGGGCATGCGATGAACGGATGCCACGCCGCGAGGTTTCGCCGGATGACCGTCTCCGCCTCGCGCAGCACGGTGAGGAAGACGACGTTCCCGGTGGCCGTGACGACGAACTGGAAGAAAGCCGTCGTGGCGTGCATGACGCCCGCGTGATCGTCGGCCCGCGACGCCGACACGACGTCGCCCACCAGACCGACGGCGCTCGCGAGCGCGTCGTCATCGATCCGGCCGAGCGCGATCCGCAGGCAGTTTCCGAGCATATAGGCGACGAACTCGTCGGTGTCCCCGAGGAACTCCGGATCGGGCACGGAGACGCGTGTGTAGCGGTTCGGTGCGATCTCGACGAGACCGATGCGCTCGAGGCGTTGCAGCGCTTCGCGCACGGGGGTCCGCGAGACACCGAGGCTCCCGGCGAGCTCCTGATCGCGCAACCGTTGACCCGGTCGGAGGGTGCCGTCGAGGATCGCCTCGCTGAGGGTCGCGTAGACCTCATCGCCGAGCACCGTTGCGCGCGGGCGGAGCGGAAGCAGAGGGGTGGCCATCACTGCGCCAAGTGTACGTCCGGTGCGCGGGGAGGGCGCCGCTTCTGCAGCGCCGGTAAATCGGTAGAGTGTGGATGTCGCGCTTCGGCGTGACGTATCCGGGGGGATCCGTCGACGCCCGGGCTTTGAGCTCCGCTCGGCCCGGGCGTCCGATGGCGTCTGCAACATTTGTGTCACGCTAATCCCGCGTGTCGCCGCTCTTCGTTAGCGTGTCAATCGACCCGCGCAGGTCGCGCGAGCACGCAAGGAACGGCATTTCATGAGCACGCAAGGTACTGTCAAGTGGTTCAACTCGGAGAAGGGCTTCGGCTTCATCGCTCCCGACGAGGGCGGCGCTGACGTCTTCGCGCACTACACCGCCATCGAGTCGAGCGGCTACCGTTCGCTCGAGGAGAACCAGCGCGTCGAGTTCGAGATCGCGCAGGGCCCCAAGGGCCTGCAGGCGGAGAACATCCGCCCCGTCTGACTCGCGGATGCGCGGCGCGGCGATGTCGCGCCGCGCATCCTCAGACGATGTTCACGTGCTGCGGTCTCCGCGCACGAGTTCCAGGCCTGCTCCTGCGAACTGGCGCAGTGTCGCGTCGGGGAGGAAGGCGCGGGTCAGGCCCGCGCCGATGCGGGTGAGGTCGCTCTCGTCACGGAACAGCAGGTGCATCGTCTCGTAGCGCGGGTGGAACTTCTCCTTGAACCGGTGCAGCGAGCGAAAACCGTACACCGGCTCGAGTGCCTCAGCGAGACGTTCGGACAGCACGGCGATGGCGCCGGCATCCGGCGGATAGTCGTGAGCGAGCGGCGCTCCCGACAGTGACATGATCTCGGCGCCCTCTTCGGAGAAGAGCTTCGCCGACGCGCCGATCAAGAATTCCATGACGGGACCGAAGCCGCCCTCACGGCGTCGCATGAGGTCGAGCGTCCAGCCGCGCACGCGCCCGTCATCCCCGTATACGGGCAGCCACGAGAGGAACCCGTCGACGTCGCCCTGCGGGGACATCGCGAGCGCGACGCGCACTTCGGGATCCTCGGCCTCGGTGAGGGTTCCGAGCGTGAAGCCCATCTCGGGAAGTCCCTTGTCGCCGACCCACATCTCCGAGATCGCGCGGAGCTGCTGGCGGATGCCCCACGGCTCGTCGACGAGTCGCGTCATCCGGAAGGTGATCTCCTCGCGCTCGGCGCGGTTCAGCGCGCCGCGCACGGCGGCCCAGGCCTTGCCCGTGAACGCGAGACCGGGAAGATCGACGATCGTGTCGTCGGCGACGACGAGGCTGCGCCATCCCTCGGGCACGGCGTCGCGCGTCGCGTCGCTCGCGCTGAAGAAGCAGGGCGCGAGGCCCGCCGCTTCCGCCGCGGCGATGAACTCGCGGACGCTCTCGGGTCGGGATGCCACCGGGCCGAGCGGATCCGCGAGGGCGAGGGCGACGCCGGCGCGGCGCTGGTACGCCACGATTCCGCGCGACGTTCGGGCGTAGGTGTTGCCGTCCCACGTCGTCATCCAGGAGAGGGTCCCCCCGCCGTGTGTGCGGAGCATCTCCTTCACGTCGTCGACGTCGGGCGCCGGTGCCTGTCCGATCCGCGACGTGCGGCGGGAGCGGAAGGCACCGCGCACGGAGATCAGATAGACGAGCAGAAGCAGCCAGAGGATGCCGCTTGCGAGGGCCAGTTCGGTCTCGGCGTCGATGAGGCCTTCGATGTGTGCCTGCGTCGTGATGATGATCGCGACGAGCACGAGGGCGCCGACGAGGATGTTGAACGTCGCCAGAACGAGACTGAGGATCCACGCCCAGCGGCGGCCCTTGCGCAGGAAGTGGGCGATGACGCCGATCACCACGACGTCGATCGCGACGTCGATGAACCCGCCCGACGCGGGTTCCGTGCCGCCGAAGGGCCCGTTCGTGGGCACGAGCAGCGTGATGATCTCGATCGTGCCGAGCACGATGACCGCGATGAAGGCGACGAGCCGCTGCTCGCGCACGGTCTGCCGCTGCAGGCGCAGCGAGCGGTCGGCGAACAGCACGAGAAGAACCGCGAGAGTGTGCTCGAGGTCGGCCAGATTTCCCCAGAACAGCATCGCGACGAAGATGAACGACAGCAGCACGAGCCACCCCCGTACGCGCCACGGCGGTGCGAACAGGCCGATCGCCGCCGCGATGCACGCCATCGTGCCCCCGGATGCACCGACGTCGGTCAGCGCAGCCTCGGTCTGCGCCCATTCCCACTGTGCGAAGGAGAAGAGCCACAGCAGCAGCGCCGAGGCGAAGATGGCGAAGAGCTGACCGACCCAGAAGTACGCGAGCGCGACGACGGACCCGCGCTTGTACTCCAGGTACGCCATGCCCCAGAAGCCGCCGATCGTGAAGAGGTACACCCAGGGCTGATTGACGAAGAACGTGCCCGTCAGCGGCGTCCACCACAGCCCGTCGCTGAAGGCCGGCAGGCCATAGCCGACGCGCTCGAACAGGGCCGTGTCTTCGAACGGCGACCACAGGCCCGCGAAGACCACGCCGACCGCGAGGATCAGCCCGATGAGCGTCAGCGTCGCCGGAATGCGCCGGACGAACGTGAGGACGAGCGTCAGCGGAGTCGTTCTCGTAGCGGCATCCATGCCTTCACGATAGCGAGCGGGGCGCGGACGCCTCGGCGAGCCGATCGTGATCGGCGAGGGCCTTGGCGTCTTCGGCGTCGCGCATCGCGCGGCGCGCGGCGTCGAGCGCTGCGACCGGGTCGGCGGACTGTCGCGCGTTCGCGAGTTCGGCCTGTGCCGACAGCAGTCGTGTGCGGGCCTCCGCCCCGGCGCGGGCGCGCGTGACGGATGCTTCCGCTGCGACGAGCGCGGCGCGCGCGGCCGCGAGCGTCCCGGGCAGGGCGGTGCGGGCGCCGCGCAGCCGCTGCTGCGCCGTCCAGGCGTCGCCGAGGGCGAGGTCGAGCCGACCGCGCAGGCGCGCGATGGCGTCGACCGAACGGGTGGGGTGACGCGCGGCATCCGTCTCGAGGTCCGACAGCGCTGCGTCGATGGCGCGCAGTTCGGCTCCGAGCCGCGCGGCGGCGTCGGGGTCGAGGCGCACCCGCGTCGTCAGCGCACCGCGTACGGCGTTGCGGGCCGACTCGAATTCGCCGGGCAGGGCGAGCGCCGCCTGGTGCACGAGCCGGTGCGATTCTTCGAGGCTGCGCGCGTCCGTCTCGGCTGCGCGCAGCCGGCGCTCGGCGGCGGCCAGATCGGCCAGGGCCGAACGGGTGGGGTCCTGCGCGTCCGCGGCGGCCCGGGCGAGCAGGTGCTCCACCTCGTCAGCGCCCTCGGTCGCCGCTCGGGCGGAGCGGGCCGCCGCCGCCCACTCGCCCTCGGCGAAACGGGCCGACAGGTCCGCGACGAGGGCATCGGGGTCACCCATCGTGGTGCGCAGCTCGCGCAGGCGTGCCCGCGCCGCCTCGACCTGGGTCTCGGCCGACACGTGCGCCTTCGTCCAGGCGGCGTGGTCGGCGCGAGCCGCCTCGACGCCCGCGAGAGCCGCCGTCGCACGGCGCTCGATCCGTGTCGCGGCCCGGCGCATCTCGTCGGGGGCGACCGTGTCGCCGGTGAGCGCGCGGTACTCCTCGAACGATGCGTCGCGCACGTGCTGCGCAGTCATGCGCGCTCGCCGCAGTGAGGCCGGCGCGCCTCCGCCGTACAGCGCGCCCGACAGGCCCACCTCGAGATCGAGCTCGTCGACGGCATCGTCGAGCCGGACCAGCACCGCGCCCGCCCGTCCGCGCACCTGTTCGGCGGCAGCGCGGGCTCGCGGCGACCGCTGCGCGCGCCGCAGGGCCCACGCGGCGGCGACGACGCCGAGCGCCGCGGCCCCGAACACGACGAGGGCGGGGATGATCCAGCCCAGCGGCTCAGTCATCGGCGGAGTCGACCAGAAGCAGGGCGCGCAGTGCCGCGACATCGTGGACGACCTCTGCCGCGCCGTCGGCCTCGTGCGGCCAGCTGAAGCCCCAGCGCACGAAGATGACCGGCACGTCGTGGTCGGCTGCGCCCTCGATGTCGTGGTGCCGATCGCCGATGAGCACGGGACGGCTCGTGTCGACGCCGAGCTCTCGCAGGCGCCGCAGGGCTTCGCCCACGACGTCCGACTTCGTCGCGAGCGTGCGCTCATCGGGCGTCGCGCCGACGAGGGTGCGCACGTGCGAGGCGAGGCCGAAGTGCTCCATGAGCGCGATGACCTGGATCTCGGGCTTGGATGACGCGGTGGCCTGCGGGACGCCGATCGCTGCGAGGTCGGCGATCAGCTCGGCCATGCCGGGGATGAGCGTGGCGCCCGAGGTGTAGCCCTCGCGGTGCGCCAGCTCCCGGTAGAACTCGACGGCCTCTGCGGCTTCGGCGGGGCTCATGCCGACGTTGTCCTGGAACGAGTCGAACTGCGGCGGACCGATCCAATGCGCGAGCTCGTCGCGCGTCGGGGGTGTGCGACCGAAGTGCTCGAGCGTGATCGTGAGCCGGCGCAGGATGCCCTCGGACGCGTCCACGATGGTTCCGTCGACGTCCCACAGGACGCAACTCCACGGTGGTCGGCTCGGCATACGAACCACCCTAGGTGTCAGAACAACCGGGGTGCGCCGGACTCGATGCCCTTCATGCCCTCGTAGTCCAGCGTGACGCAGCGGATGCCGCGGTCGGTGGCGAGCACGCGGGCCTGCGGCTTGATCTCCTGCGCCGCGAAGACGCCCGACACGGGGGCGAGGTGCGGGTCGCGTCCGAGCAGCTCGAGGTAGCGCGTCAGCTGTTCGACCCCGTCGATGTCGCCGCGGCGCTTGACCTCGACCGCGATCGTGCCGCCGGCGGGATCGCGCAGCAGAAGATCGACGGGGCCGATCGCGGTGGGGAACTCGCGCCGCACGAGCGACACGCCGTCGCCGATGACATCGACCTGTTCGGCGAGCAGGCGCTGCAGGTCTGCTTCGACGCCGTCCTTCTGCAGTCCCGGATCGATACCGAGTTCGTGCGACGAGTCGTGCACGATCTCGTAGATGCGCACGAGCAGCGAGTCACCCGACTTGGCGTGCGTGACGCGCCAGTGCTCGAGCACGCCCGCGCTCGCCGAATCCTCGTCGGGGATCTCGACCGTCAGGGCGCACGGCGGCGACATCCAGTTGAGCGGCTTGTACGAGCCGCCGTCCGAGTGCACGAGCAGCGAGCCGTCGCCCTTGTGCACGAGCAGGCGCGTCGCGAGGGGCAGGTGCGCGTTGAGTCGACCGGTGTAATCCACGGAGCAGCGGGCAATGACAAGACGCACCCGACGAGCCTAATGCCGCTGCCGGCGGGGTTCGTCAGATGCCGATCCCGTCGAACAGTCCGAGTTCGACGGCGGCGCTGCGGGCGACGAGAAAGCCGAGGATCCCGATGACCCACGCCGTCGCGCTCGCCGCGGGGGCGGCCGAGGTCTGACCCCGCGGGCACCGGCGGCCGCCGCCGCGCCGACCCGGGGGATGCGCCGTCAGTGCCCGGCGCCGACCCGCGACCCGGCGATGGGCTTGGCGGCACCCGAGGCGAGGCCCGACAGAACGATGAGTCCGACGAGGATCCACAGGGTCGGCAGCAGGCCGACCTGATGACTGATCCAGCCGAGCACGGGCGGCCCGCAGAGGAAGGCCACGTAGCCGATCGTCGCGGCCGCGCTCACCGACGCCGCCGCTCTGGTGGGGTCGTCGGCCGCCGCAGACATGCCGAGGGGGAAGCCGAGCGACGCACCGATGCCCCACAGCGCGACGCCGACGAGGGCGAGCGGCAGGTTCGGGGCGAGGATGAACAGGGTGAGCCCGCCGGCCGCGGCGATGGCGAGGATGCGCAGCGTCCAGACCCGCCCGAAGCGGTCGACGAGCGGACCGCCCACGGCGCGCACGACCGTCATCGCGACCGAGAAAACTGTGAGGGCGATCGCGCCCTGCGCCTCGGTGCCGGCGTGCCCGTCGACGACGGCGAGGGGCAGCCAGTCGTTGGCGCCGCCCTCGGCGAAGGCCATGCCGAGCATGATGAGTCCGATGAAGTAGATGCGCGGCTCGCGCCAGACGGCCAGGGCCGCAGTGAGCCGTTCGCGGCGCGACCCGCGCGCGTCGTCGGCGCCGACGACCTCGCCGCGCGTGCGCCGCGGGACGAATCGCACGGCGACGGCGGCCGTGGCGACGACGATCGCCCCGAGGCTCCACAGGTGCGCGGCGACACCGACCCCCCACGCGGTCATGCCGACGCCGATGCCGGCTCCAGCGACCGTGCCGAGACTGAACAGCGCGTGGAACAGCGGCATCATGGTGCGCCCGAGCCCCTGCTCGTTGGCGGCGCCCTCGACGTTCATCATGATGTCGGTGGCGGCCATGCCGAAGCCCATCACCGCGAGCCCGACCGCCGTGACGGAGTAGGAGGGCACGACGTCGACCCCCACTCCCACGATGGCCAGGCCCACCCCGAAGGTCACGAGACCGGCGAGCAGGCCGCGGCGCGCGCCCCACTGCGCCAGCACGAGGTTGGCGAGCGAGAGTCCGACGAGCGACGCGGCGCCCAGGACGAACAGCAGGATGCCGACCTGGAAGTCGTTGATCGCCAGCCCTGTCTTGACCGACGGGATGCGCGATGCCCACGTGGCGAACCCGAGCCCCGTCGCGAAGAAGATCGCGAAGATCGCGTTGCGCCAGTTGACCAGTTCGCGGCGGGCGGGCGTCATCTTCATCGGAATACTGTATCGAATCGTTTCGACGCGAGGGGGCGTCAGGCTACGATCGGTCGGACATGAGCACGCGTCGCCCGACCATCGCCGACGTCGCGCGCGAGGCAGGCGTCTCGCCGTCGACGGCCTCGGTCGTGTTCAGCGGCAAGACCCCCGTCTCGGACGCCACCCGCCGACGCGTGCTCGATGCGGCAGAGCGACTCGGGTACACGGGACCCGACCCGCGGGCGGCCTCGCTGCGCACGGGGCGCTCGGGCATCGTCGGCGTCGTCTTCGAAGAGCATCTGGGCACGGCGTTCCTCGATCCGGTCAAGACCCTCACGATGGACGGCCTGGCCGACGGCGTGGCGGGGCTCGGCGCGGGCCTGCTGCTGCTGCGAGATCACGCCGATCCCGCTGCCGTCGGACCGTCGCTCACGACGGCGCCGATCGACGCGGCCGTCCTGATCGGCTGCAGCGGGCTGCTGCGGGAATCCCTCGACGTCGTCCGCTCCCGCGGCATCCCGGTCGTCGTGATCGAGGGCGATGCCGGCGCGGGGGTGCCGCGCATCGGGCTCGACGATCGCGAGGCGCAGCGCCACGCCGCGAGCCACGTGCGCGGCCTCGGCCACACCGACGTCCGGATCGTCACGCTCCCCGTCCGACCCGGGTGGACCGGCGGCTGGATCGCGCCCGACATCCGCATCGTGATCGAGGTGACGCGGGACCGTCTCGCCGGCGCGCGCGACGTGTTCCCGGATGCCGCCGCCTACTCGGCAGCAGCGAGCTCGATCGACGAGGGGCTCGTGGCCGGGCGGGCGATCTTCGCCGACGCGCGGCCGACCGCCGTCATCGCGCAGAGCGATCTTCTCGCGGCGGGCATCATCCGTGCCGCTGAGGAAGCGGGGCTGCGCGTGCCGGAGGACGTCAGCGTGACGGGCTTCGACGGGATCGTGGTCGACGGGCTCGCGCCCTACGTGCTCACGACGCTCGTTCAGCCGGCGACCGAGAAGGGGCGCAGCGCCGGACGCGCCGTCGCCGCTCTGCTCGAGGGCCGCGAGGCGGCATCCCTGCGCTTCACCTGCGTGTTCCGCGAAGGGAACACGACCGCGATCGCGCGGGCCTGAATCGCACAATGCGGTTCGGGGACGAATCTCGCGCCGTTAGACTTGACCGACACTTCGATCGCCCCAGCCGCCCGCGGGAACACCCCGCCCGACGACTCTGAGGAGGGCCGCCCTTGCTGCTCATCCTCGGCGCGTTCGCGATCGTCCCGATTCTGCTGCCGTGGCTCGTGCACCGCATCGGTCCCCGCGCGTTCTTCGCTGCGGCGCTGTTGCCGACCGGCGCGTTCGTCCACGCGGCGCTGCAGGCGCCGACAGTGCTCGCCGGAGGAATTCCGTTCGAGGCATACGACTGGATCCCGTCGCTCGGGATCGTCCTGTCGCTGCGGATGGACGCCCTCTCGTGGGTCATGACGCTCATCGTGACGGGCGTCGGCGCGCTCGTGATGTTCTACTGCCGGTGGTACTTCGCGGGCAAGAGCGAGGGCCTCGGCCAGTTCTGCGCCGTCCTGCTCGCGTTCGCCGGAGCGATGTACGGGCTCGTGCTCACGGACGATCTCGTCGTGCTCGTGATGTTCTGGGAGCTCACGAGCGTGCTGTCCTACCTGCTGATCGGCTACTACAACAGGCGCGGTGCGAGCCGTCGAGCCGCCCTGCAGGCGCTGCTGGTGACGACGCTCGGCGGGCTGGTCATGCTGATCGGCGTCGTGCTGCTGGTCGTCCACGCCGGGACCTCGAGCATCTCTCTGATCCTCGCCGAGGCGCCCACCGGCGCCCTCGTGAACACGGCGCTCGTGCTGATCCTCGTCGGCGCGCTGAGCAAGTCCGCGATCTTCCCGTTCCACTTCTGGCTGCCCGGCGCCATGGCCGCCCCGACGCCGGTCAGCGCCTACCTGCACGCGGCGGCGATGGTGAAGGCGGGCATCTACCTCATCGCCCTGTTCGCGCCGATCTTCGCGATGGCTCCGACGTGGCGCCCGATCGTCATCAGTCTGGGCGTGTTCACGATGCTGCTCGGCGGCATCCAGGCGCTGCGCGAGACAGACCTCAAGCGCATCCTCGCGTTCGGCACGGTGAGTCAGCTGGGACTGCTGACGCTCGTGCTCGGCTACGGCACGCGGGATGCGGCGCTGGCAGGCCTCGCTCTGCTCATCAGCCACGCCCTGTTCAAGTCGTCGCTGTTCCTCATCGTCGGCGTGATCGATCGACAGCTGTCGACGCGCGACATCCGCGAACTGAGCGGTGTCGGCCGCCAGGCGCCCGCGCTCGCGACCGCCGCGATCGTCGCGGTCGCGTCGATGGTCGGCATGGTTCCCACGATCGGCTTCGTCTCGAAAGAGGGCGCGCTCGCGGGCCTGCTCTACGAGGCGACGGCGGGAGAGGCGTGGGGCATCGTCGCCCTCGTGGGCATGTCACTGGGCTCCGCCGTCACCGCCGCCTACGGCATCCGCTTCATCTGGGGCGCGTTCTGGACGAAGAAGGAGCCCGTGTCCGTTCCGGCGGACGCCGATGCTCCGCGCGGGGCCTCGCGGAGCGCACGCCGCTCCGACGCCGTCGCGATGCCGCGTACGGAGTGGCCCCATCCGCCGGTCGGCTTCGTGCTCGCTCCAGCTCTCCTTGCCGCGCTGACGCTCGTCACCGGCCTGGCGGCACCGTTCCTCGACCTCGCCCTGTCGGGCTACGCCGATCTGGCGCCACGGGCGACACCGGGGATCACACCGCCCGCGGACGTCGCGCACCTCGCCCTGTGGCACGGCTTCGAACCGGCGCTGTGGATCTCGATCGGCACGCTCGTGTTCGGGTTCCTGCTGTTCTGGGTCACCAAGCGCGGATGGACGCGACGGGTGCTGCCCTTCACGGCGGCCGACGTCTACAACGGCGTGCTGCGCGGTGTCGCACGACTGTCTGTGCTGACGACGAGCCTGACCCAGCGGGGATCCCTTCCCGTGTACGTCGGCACGATCTTCGTCGTGCTCATCGCCGCCGAGACGACGGCGCTCGTCATGGGCGGGGACTGGGTCATCAGCATCGACGGGTGGCACACGCCGATGCAGCTCGTCGTCGCGCCCCTCATGATCATCGCCGGCATCATCGCGGTGCGCGCCCGCAAGCGGTACACGGGCGTCGTTCTCGTCTCGGTCACCGGCTTCGGCATGGTCCTGCTGTTCGGCACGAGCGGTGCTCCCGATCTCGCCCTGACCCAGATCCTCGTCGAGACGGTGACCCTCATCGCCTTCGCCCTCGTGCTGCGACGCATCCCCTCGCGCATGGGCGAGCACAACGCCTCGGTGCAGCCGGTGATCCGTGCGGTCCTGGCCATCGCGGTCGGTCTCACGATGGCCGCGGTCGCACTCATCGCGACCGGCGCGCGCGACTACCTGCCCATCTCGACCGAGTTCCCCGACCTCGCGTACGACATCGGTCACGGTCAGAACGTCGTCAACGTCGCCCTCGTCGATCTGCGCGGGTGGGACACGATGGGCGAACTGTCGGTGCTCATCCTCGCCGCGACCGGTGTGGCATCCCTCGTCTTCGTGACGCACCGCGCCGACACGCTCTCGCTCGTGACGGCGCTGCCCGCGTTCTCGAATCGCACACGCCGCCCGCTCGTCGAGACGGACGAGGGCGTTCGTCCGCGCACGGCGGCGACGTCGGGCCGGCGCCAGGCGTGGCTCGTCGGCGGGCAGCGAGTCAAGCCCGAGGACCGGTCGATGATGCTCGAGGTCATCGTGAGGATCCTCTTCCACACGATCATCATCGTGTCGCTGTACCTGCTGTTCGCCGGTCACAACCTTCCGGGCGGCGGGTTCGCCGGTGGGCTCGTGGCGGGCATGGCGCTCGTCATGCGATACGTCGCCGGCGGGCGCTACGAACTGGGCGCCGCGGCGCCCACCGACGCCGGGCGACTGCTCGGCATCGGGATGACGCTCGCCGTGGGGTGCGCCATCGTGCCGCTGTTCTTCGGTCAGGCGCCCCTGACGAGCACCATCTTCGAAGCCGACGTGGTGCTGTTCGGCCACATCGAGTTCGTCACGTCGACGCTCTTCGACGTCGGGGTCTATCTCGTCGTGATCGGACTCGTACTCGACGTGCTGCGCAGCCTCGGCGCCGAGGTCGACCGCCAGCTGCAGGCCCTTCGACCGGCTCAGGGACCGGGTGGACCGGGTGGACCGGCTCAGGGACCGCGCGCGCAGGGGGTGAACGCCTGATGGGCAACTCCGGTGGCTATGACGTGAGCCTCGTGCTCATCGTCATCATGGCGGCGCTGTTCGCGTGCGGCGTGTACGCGATGCTCGAGCGCAGCCTGACGCGCGTGCTCATCGGATTCCTGCTGCTGGGGAACGCGGCGAACCTGCTGCTTCTCATCGTGATGGGAAGGCCCGGCGCCGCACCGTTTTACGGTGCCGCCGATTCGGCCGACGAGATGTCGGACCCGCTGCCGCAGGCCCTCACGCTGACCGCCATCGTCATCACGTTCGCCGTCTCGGCCTTCCTCCTCGCCCTCATCTACCGGTCGTGGCAGCTCGGCCAGGCCGACACGGTGCAAGACGACGAGGCCGACGTCGAGGTGCGCGAACGCAGCGCCGCTGCCGAGGACGTGCTCGACGACGAGACCGAGATCGAGGACGAAGACGACGACGTGACCACCGACTTCATCGGCACCGATACGGCGCCCATCACGGTGCTCGGCAGTCGCGATGTGCCGGGGCTGAACGACGACGCCCCGCTCAACCGGCCGGGCCGTCGCCCGACGGGAGGTGACGGCGAATGAGCGCCCTCGTCCCCCTCCTGGTGACGCTGCCCCTGCTCGGGGCGGCCGTCGCGCTCATCGCCGGTCGTCATCGCAAGACGCAGGTCGTCGTGTCGATCGTGACGTTCACGCTCGTCTTCGCCATCGCCGCGGTGCTGTTGGTCACCGTCGACCTGACCGACCAGCCGATCGCCGTGTCGGTGGGCGGCTGGCCGATCCCGTTCGGGATCGTGCTCTACGTCGACACGCTCGCCGCCCTGCTCGTGGCCATCTCGAGCCTCGTCCTGCTGGCGGTCCTGCTCTTCTCGGTCGGTCAGGGCGCCGCCGACAACGACGACGACACTCCCGTCTCGATCTTCCACCCGTCGTACCTGATCCTCGGCGCCGGCATCTTCAACGCCTTCATCGCCGGGGACCTGTTCAACCTCTACGTCGGCTTCGAGATCCTGCTCGTCGCGTCGTACGTGCTCATCACGCTCGGCTCGACCGAGTCGCGGATCCGCACGGGCGTCGTCTACATCGTCGTCTCGCTCGTCTCGTCGATCCTCTTCCTCGCCGCGATCGCGATGATCTACGGCGCCCTCGGCACCGTGAACATGGTGCAGATCGCCGAGCGGATGGGGGAGCTCCCACAGGAGACGCAGCTCGTGCTGCACCTGCTGCTGCTCGTGGCGTTCAGCATCAAGGCCGCCGTCTTCCCGCTGTCGTTCTGGCTGCCCGACTCGTATCCGACCGCCCCCGCACCGGTGACGGCCGTCTTCGCGGGTCTGCTCACGAAAGTGGGCGTCTACGCGCTCATCCGCACGGAGACGCTGCTGTTCCGCGACAACGACGTCAATGTGCTGCTGCTGATCGTGGCGCTGCTCACGATGATCATCGGCGTCCTGGGTGCGCTCGCGCAGGCCGAGCTGAAACGCATCCTGTCGTTCACGCTCGTGAGCCATATCGGCTACATGATCTTCGGCCTCGCGATAGCGACGCCACTGGCGATCGGCGCGACGATCTACTACATCGTCCACCACATCGTCGTGCAGACGACCCTGTTCCTCGCGGTCGGACTCATCGAACGCCGGGCGGGGAGCACGTCGATCCTGCGCGTCAAGGGGCTCATGCGCGCGGCACCCGTCATCGCAGTGCTGTACTTCATCCCCGCCGTCAACCTGGGCGGTCTGCCGCCGTTCTCGGGCTTCATCGGCAAGTTCGCCCTCTTCGACGCCGCCGCGCAGGTGGGCACACCCCTCATGATGATGCTGATCGTGAGCGGCGTCGTGACGAGCCTGCTCACGCTCTACGCCCTCATGCGTGCGTGGAACCTCGCCTTCTGGCGCGAAGACGACGAGTTCGCCGAAGCCGAGGTCGAAGCCCGGGTGTCCTACCTCGGCGGTGCGCCGGCCGCGAAGCTGCAGACCGAGCGCCGCGTCATCCCGCGGATCATGACGACGGCAACGGCCGGCATGGTCGCCGTCACGGTCGCGCTGACGGTGTTCGCCGGACCGCTGTACGCGCTGTGCGCCCGCGCGGGAGAGCAGCTGATGGGCACCGTGACGATCGTCGAGCTGAGCGAGGAGGCGCAGCAGTGAGCCCCGACTCCCGTCCCGCCTCCGTGCTCTTCCAGCTCTGGCGCCAACTGCCCTTCTTCATCTGGCTCATCGCCCTGTGGATGCTGCTGTGGGGCCAGTTCACGTGGGTCTCGTTCGTCACCGGGCTCGTGGCGGCGATCGTCGTCACGCGGGCATTCCGCCTGCCGCCGGTCGAGCTGTCCGGACGCATCAACCTCTGGTACGGCCTCGTCTTCGTCGTGTCGTTCGTGATCGCCGTCGTCGCCGGCTCGCTCATCGTCGCGTGGCAGGTGATCGACCCGCGCCGCCAGCCGGGGGCCGCGATCATCGCGGTGCCGATGGTCGTCGACGACGACCTCATCATGACGCACACGGCCGTCACGTGCTCGCTCATTCCGGGGTCGCTCATCATCGACGCCGACCGCGATCGCGGCATCCTCTATCTGCACGTCATCGGGGTCCGCAGCGCCGCCGACGTCGAGAAGCAGCGTCAGGACGTGTACGCCTGGGAGCGCCGCATCGTCAAGGCCGTGGGATCCCGTGCGCAGGTCGAGAAGATCCGGGATGCCGCCCGCCCGACCCCGATCGGAGGCACCGTATGACCGCCCTCCTCATCCTCATCTACGTCATCTTCGCCGTGTCGGCCCTGCTGACGCTGTGGCGCGTCATCGTCGGACCGTCGATCCTCGACCGAGCCGTCGCATCCGACGTGCTCATGACCCTCGTCATGTGCATGCTCGGCGCGGACATGGCGATCAACCAGCACACGCGCACACTTCCCGTGCTGCTCATCATCGCCGCCGTGGGCGTGTTCGGCTCCATCGCGATCGCGCGGTTCGTCGCGAGAAGGGATGGACAGAGCTCATGACCGGCGACCAGTGGCTCGACATCGCGGTGTTCGTGCTGATCCTCATCGGTGCGCTGCTGTGCCTCACCGCGGCGATCGGCATCCTGCGGTTCCGCGATGTGCCCACGCGACTGCACGCCGCGACCAAGCCGCAGGTGCTCGGCCTCATCCTCATCTGCCTCGCGATCGCCCTGTCGCTGCGCTCGTGGCCCGTCGTGGCCTTCCTCGCGCCGATCGTGCTGATCCAGCTCGCGACGGCGCCGCTGTCGGCGCACATGGTCGCGCGCCAGGCCTACCGCAACGGCACGATCGCGCAGCGCTCGCTGTACACCGACGAGCTCGCCGAGTCGCGGCAGACGCCGCCGGCCGCGGGAGGCTGACCGGCGGCATCCGTCACGCGGCAGGTGTCAGCGTGAGGGTGTGCGTCGCTGCGGCGTCGACGGCATCGGGGCTGAAGGCCCACGGCGTCAGGGCGACCTGCTGCCAGGCCGCGGTCTGATCGACGTAGTTCGGGTGGAACGCGTGTCCGCTCGCGCCGGTGAGGTGGTTCCACCGCGAGGCGTCGAAGTCGTCGAGGTCGATCACCATGCGCATCGAGGGCACCGTCACGGTCGCGAAGTCGACGCCGAGATCCCAGCCCGTCGCATTGACGACCGACGCGCCGCCGCCCACGGGGTAGGGCCCGCGGTTGAACAGCATCTCGATCGGCGCGATGCCCGACGAGCCGAACGTCTCGCTGCGCAGCGGGAGCGCGTGCAGGGCTCCCCAGTTCCAGCGTGACGGGTTGTCGGTCTGCAGTTCGACCAGGCGCTCGTACGCGTCCTCGGCCGTGCGCGTGAGCATCGCCGTACGGGTCGAGACGTCGAGGGCGTCGTTCTGCCACCACTCGGACTGCGGATCCCGCAGGATCTCGTCGACGAGAAGGAACAGCCGGCCCTGACCGGCGACGGGAAGGTCGTCGTCGCGCCCGCGCACGAACAGGTTCTGCACGAGTTCGTCCCACAGCACGTTCGCGTAGGCGGCGGCCGCCGAGTCGGCGTCGTTCTGGGCGTCCCACGAGCGCATCAGCTCGAGGGCGGCATCGGGTCCCTGACGGCCCGTCGACAGGTCGTGGAACGCGGCGGCGAGACGCTTGCCCATGAAGAACTCGTTGTCGGCCTGGATGCTGCGCATGTCTTCGAGCGTCAGCTCGCTCTCGGCCGATTTGCGCTCGATGAGGTGTGTGATGCGGGCCGCACGCCAGCCGTAGTCCCAGTCGCGCGTGAGGAAGTACTCGTAGTCGTCGTCGACGACGGCGTTGTTGGCCGTCACGATGTAGCCCTCGGGCGGATTGAAGACGACGGGCAGGTCCTCGAACGGGATGTAACCCTGCCAGTCGTAGGCCGAGTCCCACCCCGGCTGCGGGAGCCAGCCGTCACCCGCGCCGCGGATGGGCAGGCGGCCGGGCGTCTGGTAGCCGATGTTGCCGTCGACGTCGGCGTAGACGAGGTTCTGGGCCGGCACGTCGAAGAGCGATGCCGCGCGGCGGAACTGCTCGAAGTCCTGGGCGAGGTTGAGCTCGAAGATCGCCGTCGCCGTCGTGCCCGGGCTCAGCGCGGTCCACTCCAGCGAGACGGCGTACTCGCCGTCGGGTGCATCCGTCGGTGCCGCGCCGTCGCCGACACGGGGGTCGGTGGCGATGCCGGTGAAGTCGTCGGTCAGGCCCGACACGATCGGTCCGTGCCCCGTAGAGCGGATGACGAGCTCGACGTCGTCGCCGCCGGCGACCTCGATGGTCTCGGTGCGCTCCTCGAGGGGCAGGAGCTCGCCGTCGCGCCAGTACTGATCGCCCTCGATCTTCTCGATGAACAGGTCGGCGACGTCGGTCGTGAGGTTCGTGAAGCCCCACGCGATGCGATCGTTGTGCCCGATGATGACCCCCGGCACGCCGGAGAAGCCGAAGCCCGCGACGTCGAACGGGCAGTCGACGGTGACCGTGTCGCAGCGCAGTGCGATCTGGTGCCACACGCTCGGCAGCGCGGCACCGAGGTGGGGGTCGTTGGCCAGCAGCGGCATGCCGCTCTCGGTGAGTTCGCCGGAGACGACCCACGAGTTCGAGCCGATTCCCTCGCCCGTGTCGCCGACGAGCGCAGCGACGGCCTCGACGACGCCGTCCCCTTCGGTCCACTGCACCGATGCCGTCGCGATCGCGACCTCGTCGTCGGCATCGGCGGTCGGCGCCGGAACCTCGGAGATCGTGGGCACGATCACGGGATTGCGGTCGAACGGATAGCCGGGGTAGAGCTCGACCAGCTGCTCTTCGTCGAGCTCGGTCGCCAGGAGCGCGCGTGTCGTCTCGTCCTCGAGGTTCGAGCGGAGGTCCCAGGCCATGGCCTTGAGCCACGCGACCGAGTCGGCCGGGGTCCACGGCTCGATCTCGTAGTCGGGGTTCTGCAGTCCGAGCACGGCGTACTCGAACGACGCGTCGGCGCCGTCGTTGTCGGCGAGGTAGGCGTTGACGCCCTCGGCATAGGCGTCGTAATAGCTGCGCGTGGTCTCATCGAGCGCGTCGACCTCTTGCTCGGCGATCGCGCGCCAGCCGAGGGTGCGCAGGAATCTGTCGGTGCCCAGCTGCGACTCGCCGAACAGCTCGGCGACGCGTCCGCTCGTGACGTGCCGGCGGAAGTCCATCTCCCAGAAGCGGTCCTGCGCGTGCACGTAGCCCTGCGCGAAGAGCAGGTCGTCGGTGCTCGAGGCGGTGATGACGGGGATACCCAGGTCATCGCGCTGCACCGTGACGTCGGCGGCGATGCCGGGCACCTCGATGACACCGTCGCGCTGGGGGAACGAGCGCTGGATCGTCCACACGAGCGCTCCCGCCGCGATGAGGGCGATGATCGTCACGCCGGCGATGACGCCGAAGACGCTCCTGCCGACGATGCGACCGACGGATCGACGTCGCTTCGCGGGCTCGGGCACGCCGTCGTCGGAAACGACGGGGTCACTGACGGTACTCGTCATCGAAGGCTCTCCACGGCTCGGGCAGCAGGTACGCCGTGTCATCCACGACGAGCCTCGGTGCCACCTTTCGGGTCGGTGTCACCGTCGAGAATCGTAACCCCACCGACGCGAGGCGTCGAATAATCCGGATGAATTGTGCAAAGTGGTGCTCAGCGCACCCGACCCTGTGATTCCTCCGGAGTTATCGACGCCGTCTCGGTGTCAGTCCGTGCCGAAGTCGAACGCGGCGCCCTCCGACACCGCGTCGGTCGCGTCGGCGAGCTCTTCGCTCGCGGCGTCGTGCTCTTCGACGTGCTCGGTGATCTCGCCCGCTTCACCGGCGTGCACGCGGCCCACCAGGGCGCCGGTCGCGCCGCCGATGAGGCCCATGCCGGCGTACTGCTCGAGCCGCGAGCGCGAGTCGGCGATGTCGAGGTTGCGCATCGTGAGCTGGCCGATGCGGTCGGTCGGGCCGAACGCCGCGTCGCCGACGCGCTCCATCGAGAGCTTCTCGGGTCCGTACGACATCATCGGGGCGGTCGTGTCGAGGATCGTCCAGTCGTCGCCGCGGCGCAGGCGCAGCGTCACGGTGCCCGTGATGGTCGACCCGACCCACTTCTGGATCGACTCGCGCAGCATGAGCGACTGCGGCTCGAGCCAGCGGCCCTCGTACATGAGGCGGCCGAGTCGGCGACCCTGCTCGTGGTACGTCGCGAGGGTGTCCTCGTTGAGGATGCTGTTGACCAGGCGCTCGTAGGCGATGAACAGCAGCGCCATGCCCGGGGCCTCGTAGATGCCGCGCGACTTCGCCTCGATGACGCGGTTCTCGATCTGGTCGCTCATGCCGAGGCCGTGGCGGCCGCCGATGCGGTTCGCCTCGAGCACGAGTTCGACGGGGTCGGAGTAGGTCGCGCCGTTGAGTGCGACAGGGCGCCCCTGCTCGAAGGTGACCGTGACGTCTTCCGTCTCGATCTCGACGGCGGGGTCCCAGTAGCGCACGCCCATGATGGGCTCGACGGTCTCGAGCGACACGTCGAGGTGCTCGAGGGTCTTCGCCTCGTGCGTCGCACCCCAGATGTTGGCGTCGGTCGAGTACGCCTTCTCGGCGGAGTCACGGTACGGGAACCCGTGCTCGACGAGCCATTCGCTCATCTCCTGCCGGCCGCCGAGCTCGGTCACGAAGTCGGCGTCGAGCCATGGCTTGTAGATGCGCAGCGCGGGGTTGGCGAGCAGGCCGTAGCGGTAGAAGCGCTCGATGTCGTTGCCCTTGTAGGTCGACCCGTCGCCCCAGATGTCGACGCCGTCCTCTTTCATGGCGCGCACGAGCAGCGTCCCGGTCACGGCGCGACCGAGCGGCGTCGTGTTGAAGTAGGTCTTGCCGCCCGAGCGGATGTGGAACGCGCCGCACGCGAGGGCGACGAAGCCCTCTTCGACGAGTGCGGTCTTGCAGTCGACGATCCGCGCGATCTCGGCGCCGTACTCGAGCGCCCGGCCGGGGATCGCCTCGATGTCGTCTTCGTCGGGCTGGCCGAGGTCACCCGTGTAGGTGCAGGGGACGGCGCCCTTGTCGCGCATCCACGCGACGGCGACGGACGTGTCGAGCCCTCCTGAGAAGGCGATGCCGACGCGCTCGCCGACGGGCAGGGACTGAAGGACCTTCGACATGTCTCTGATTCTAGTGAGCAACCAGGATCCCGCCGTGTCGTGGGCAGGTTCGTTCGTCTGCGGCAGAGTAGGGGCCATGAGCACCAGAGTGAACGTCGACAACTTCGTGCGCGCAGAGACCGCACGCATGTTCCATGACATCCAACGCGATGCCGGTGGTGTCAACATGTTCCGCCACAACCGCGAGCCGGCGCCCATCGACCAGCAGACCGTCGTGCGGCTCAATCGCGACACGCTCTACAGCTTCGCCGTCGTGGACCTGGCAGGCGGCGCAGCGCTGGAGATTCCGGATGCCGCGGGTCGCTACCTGTCGGTCATGGTGCTCGATGAGGGGCACTTCGTGCGGGCCGCGCTGCACGACGCCGGCACATATGACCTCGCCGCCATCGCCCCGAACGCCGAGTACGTGCTCGTCGCGGTGCGCGCGCTCGTCGACCCCCTCGATCCCGATGACGTCGCCGCCGTCGCCGCGCTGCAGGACGAGATCTCGCTGTCGGCGGGCTCGTCGCGTCCGTTCACGCTGCCGGACTACGACACCGCCTCGTTCACCGCGACGCGCGGCGCGCTGCTGCAGCTGGCGGCGGGGCTCCAGGGCTTCGACCGCATGTTCGGCACCGAGGACGAGGTCGACGCCGTCCGCCACCTGATCGGTGCGGCCGCCGGCTGGGGCGGGCTGCCCACGAGCGAAGCGTCCTACATCGGCGTCGACCCGCAGCGCCCCGTCGGTCGCTACGACCTCGTGCTGCGGGACGTCCCGGTCGATGCGTTCTGGTCGGTGTCCGTCTACAACGCCGCGGGCTACTTCGAGCCCAATCCGGAGGGCAAGTACACCGTCAACTCCGTCACGGGCGTGCCCGACGAAGACGGAGCGATCACCGTACGATTCACGCCTCCCGGCGAGGCGGAGGAGCCCAACAGCATCCCCCTGCCCGACGGATGGAACTTCCTGGTGCGCCTCTATCGCCCCCGCGAAGCGTTCGTCGACGGCAGCTGGACGCTCCCGGAACTCGTGGCTCGCTGATCGAGGTCACCGAGCCGGTGCCGTTCCTCGATCCGGCGGCGATCAGCCGAGGGTGACGCCCGTGATCGTCACGGTCGTGGCCGGCGCTCCATCCGGCGCCCCGTCGGCCGTGCCCGCTGCCGCGACGGCCTGCACGACCTCGAGTCCCTCGGGGGAGAGCTCGCCGAAGACCGTGTACGACGGCGGCAGAGCCGTGTCCTCGTAGACGAGGAAGAACTGCGAGCCGTTCGTGTCGGGCCCCGCATTGGCCATGGCGATCGTGCCGGCGGGATAGGTCTCGCTGCCGTCGAGCTCGTCGGCGTAGCTGTAGCCGGGGCCGCCGCGTCCGGTGCCGGAGGGGTCTCCGCACTGCAGCACGAAGATGCCCGTCGTCGTGAGGCGGTGGCACGACGAGTCGTCGTAGTAGCCCTGCTCCGCGAGCGAGACGAAGCTTCCGACGGTGCACGGCGTGCGATCCGCGTCGAGCGTGAGCGGGATGTCGCCCGCCGAGGTCTGCAGGGTGGCGTCGACGATGCCCGCGACAGCGGGTTCGGCATTCGGCGCCGTCACGTCGCGTACGGCGCCGGAGTTCTCGACGTACTCGCAGCCCTGCGCCTCGGCGGGGGCGGGCGCGGAGGGTTCGGTCGTCGCGCCGGGCGAAGCCGGAGTCGAGCAGCCGGCGAGCAGCGCGAGCGTGAGGGCGAGGAGGGGGACAGCGATGAGACGTTTACGCACGCGTCCAGCGTAGGGGGACGGGGCCGCGGCCGCGTGCGATCACGAGACGGCCGCGCGTGGTCCCGCCTCTCGGGAGCGTGCGCGCCGCCGCCCGATCCACACGACGCCGAGCCCGACGATCATGATTCCGATCGCGATGCCGATGATGTAGAGCGTCACACCGACGTAGCCGTTCTCGAAATTGTGCGGATCGAGGAACGGATAGGGGTACCACCACGGGTCGCCCGTCGCGGGCGCCGTGATGAGAGGCCCGCGAACGAGGGTGTAGATGACCCAGACGACCGGGAAAGCGGCAACGGCCCACACGGTGCTCCATGCGAGTGCACGCCGCTTCGGCGCCAGGAAGAGGTCCAGCAGCAGCACGATCGGGATGACGACGTGGAGCACCTCGTTCGACCACGCGACCGTCACGCCCTGGTCGAGGGCGACCCCACGCAGGAGCGTGTTGTAGACGATGCCGGTGATCACCATGTAGGTCGTGGCGCACGCGAGCAGGACCGCGAACCAGCGCGGTTCCGCGGCGGCGGCGCGTCCCCTCCCCAACGCCCACATGCCGCCGATCGCGAGTGCGATCGCCGCGATGAGGTTCGATTCGATCGTGAAGTAGCTCAGGAAGTTCGCGACGACGGTCGGGACATCCCCCGCGTGACCCGACGTCGTCTCGTTCGCCCGCGCGACGGTGCGAGTCAGCTGTGCGACGATCGCCGCGACGCCGAGCGCGGCGGCGAGGATCCGCACGAGCGACCACGACAGAACCCAGGCGGAGGAGCGGAGCATCCGCTCAACATAGCGGGGCCGTGTCCCGTGCCGTCGATAGGATGGGACATCACCGTCCGATAACGGGGGAGTAGCCCATGCCAGGCATCGTGATCGTCGGAGTCCAGTGGGGAGACGAGGGCAAGGGCAAGGCCACCGACCTGCTCGGAGAACGCACCGACTGGGTCGTCAAGTTCAACGGCGGGAACAACGCCGGCCACACGGTCGTGATCGGCGACGAGAAGTACGCGCTGCATCTGCTGCCATCGGGCATCCTCTCTCCCGGTGTCAACGCCGTCATCGGCAACGGCGTCGTCGTCGACCTCGAGGTGCTCTTCGCCGAGCTCGAGGCGCTGCGCGCTCGCGGCGTCGACACGTCGCGCCTCAGGCTGAGCGCCAACGCGCACATCATCACGCAGTACCACCGCACGCTCGACAAGGTCACCGAGCGCTTCCTCGGAAAGCGCCAGATCGGCACGACCGGGCGCGGGATCGGTCCGACCTACGCCGACAAGATCAACCGCGTGGGCATCCGCGTACAGGACCTCTTCGACGAGAACATCCTGCGGCAGAAGGTCGAGGGTGCCCTCGACCAGAAGAACCACCTGCTCGTCAAGGTGTTCAACCGCCGCGCCATCACGGTCGACGAGGTCGTCGACGACCTGCTGTCGTACGCGGATCGCGTGAGGCCCATGGTGGCCGACACGTCGCTCCTGCTCAACGATGCGCTCGACCGCGGAGAGGTCGTCGTCTTCGAGGGCGGCCAGGCGACCATGCTCGACGTCGACCACGGCACGTATCCCTTCGTGACGTCGTCGTCGGCGACGGCGGGCGGCGCCGCGACGGGATCGGGCGTCGGCCCGAACCGCCTGGACCGGATCGTCGGGATCGTGAAGGCCTACACGACCCGTGTCGGCTCAGGTCCGTTCCCGACCGAGCTGTTCGACGAGCAGGGCGACTGGCTGCGTTCGCGCGGCTTCGAGTTCGGCACGACGACGGGCCGACCGCGACGCGTCGGCTGGTACGACGCGCCCATCACCCGCTACGCCGTGCGCATCAACGGGGTCACCGACCTCGTGCTGACGAAGCTCGACATCCTCACGGGACTCGAGCGCATCCCCGTCTGCGTCGCCTATGACGTCGACGGCGAGCGGTTCGATGAGATGCCGGTCAACCAATCCGACGTGCACCACGCGACGCCGATCCTCGAGTACTTCCCCGGCTGGTCGCAGGACATCTCGGGTGCCCGTTCGTTCGATGACCTGCCGATCGAGGCCCAGGACTACGTGCTCACGCTCGAAAAGATGAGCGGCACACGCATCTCGGTCATCGGCGTGGGTCCGGCGCGCGATGCCGTCATCGTGCGTCAGGACCTCGTCGACTGATGACCCCCCGGCCCCTGCGCCTGCCTCCCCGGTCCCTGACGCCGTCTCCCCGGTCCCTGAGCTTGTCGAAGGGTCGCCCGTGAGGTTCCTCATCGGCGGCTACTCACCCGACAAGGACGGCTCTGCCACCGGCATCGGGATGCTGCTCGCCGGCGCCGCCGACGATCACCTGGCGGGCGGGTCGCTCGGATACGCGGGCGAGGTCGCCGCGACGACCTCGCCGTCGTGGGTCACCGCGCACCCGACCCTCGATGTCGTCTACGCGTCGCTGGAGACCAGGGGTCTCGTGCAGGCCTTCCGGCGCACGGGCGACGCGACGTTCGCGCCGCTCGGTGAGCCCGTCGCGGCCGGAGACGCCGTGTGTCACCTCGCTGTCTCTCCCGATGCGCGCTTCGCTCTCGCGAGCTGCTGGGGCGACGGGCGCGTCGTGCGCATCCCGCTCGACGGCGCGGGTCGGCCCGGCACTCCGCGAGTGCTGCCGCCGGCGGTCGGCTCGGGCCCCACCGTCGACGCGGACCCCGACGGCATTGATCTCGCCGCTGCGGGGCGGGCGCTGCGCGCGGCGGCCGGCGAGGAGTTCGCTCACCTGGTGCCCGCGTACGACGATCGCGAGGCGGATGCGACGAGCGAGGCATCCGATGGCCGACCTTCTCGCGCGCACCAGGCCGTGTCGCTGCCGGGCGGTGCGTTCGCCACGACCGACCTGGGGCTCGACCTCGTGCGGTTCTGGCAGACCGACGGTTCGCGGCTCGTGCCGACGCAGCAGGTCGAACTGCCGCGGGGGAGCGGACCGCGTCACGCCGTCTGGCATCCGAGCGGTCACCTGTACGTCAACACCGAACTGTCGAACGAGGTGTACGTGTTGGCGTGGGACCCCTCGCTCGCGCAGGGTCGCGGCCGTTGGCGGATCGCGGCGGGAACGCCGCTCGGTCCGACCCTCGAGACCGACACGGGCGCCGAGCTCGCGATGTCGCACGACGGTGGATTCCTCTATGCCGGGGTGCGGGGAAGCGACACGATCGCGACGCTGCGCGTGCGCGGCGCGGGCGAATCCCTCGATCCCGTCGCGCTCGTCGAAGCAGGAGTCGTCTGGCCGAGGCATCACCTCGTCGTGCGGGACACGCTGCTCGTCGCCGGGGAGCGCTCGAACGACGTCGCCTCGCTCACCCTGGACACGCGCACGGGCGTGCCGGGCCGCGCACGTCACCGCACCGCGGCGCCCAGCCCCACGTGCATCCTCCCGATCGCCGGCTGAACAGTCGCTGAGCTTTGGGTCTCCGCGTGACGACGGTGGCGCGCTCGCGGTCATCGAGTAGCGCCGCAGGCGCGCTCGCGGTCATCGAGTAGCGCCGCAGGCGCGTATCGAGATGCGCGGGGGATCTCGATACGCGGCCTGCGGCCGGCGCGGGGGATCTCGATACGCGGCCTGCGGCCGGCGGAGGAGATCTCGATACGCGGCCTGCGGCCGCTACTCGATCTTGTAGCGAGTCGCCTCAACGCTGCTGCGCAGCATTGACCCGACTCGCTACAACTTTGCGTCCTGCCGGGGGATCAGGATCTGCTTGATGATGAGCAGGATCGATGCGGTCACCGGGATGGCGACGAGCGCACCGAGCAGCCCGAGCAGAGTGCCGCCGACGAGCGCGCCGATCACGACGAGCGAGCCCGGTACCGAGATCGTCCGGTTCATGACGCGCGGCGTGAGGACGTACGCCTCGAGCTGCATGTACACGAGGTAGATCGCCGCGAACAGCAGCGCCGGCAGCCATCCCGTGAACAGGGCGATGACCGTCGCGAGCGCCCAGTAGAGGACCGAGCCCACGAGCGGGATGAGCGTGATGCAGAAGGCGACGACCGCCATCAGCGCGGGGAACGGCAGTCCCAGCACGAGATGCAGGACGAGTGCGAGGATCGAGTTGCAGAACGCGAGGATCACCATCCCCATCAGATATCCGCCGATCGAGTCGGTGATCTCCTCGGTGAGGCCCGCGGCCTTCGGCCGGTTGCGGGCGGCGAAGACCCGGTTGAACGCCTTCTTCATCGTCGGGAGCGACGCGAGGAAATACAGGCTCAGAACGAGCACGATCACCAGGCCCGAGATCGTCGTGGCGATCGAGGCGCCGACCTGCAGCAGCCCGCCGCCGATCGTCGCGATGTTGGAGGGGTTGGTGATGAACGACTGGACCTGGTTGAGGATCGTGCCGACCTGGTCGCCGAAGTTGTCCTGCAGCGAGTGGTAGAAGTCGGACTTCTGGAAGTCGGCGATGAGCGACGGAACGTCACTGACGAACTGCGCGATCTGCCGGATGACGGTCGGGACGATGAGCAGCAGCACTCCGGCCATGAGGATCGCGAAGCCCGTGTAGACGATGACGATGCCCCACGAGCGCTTCACCGAGTGCTTCTCGAGCCACCGCACGATCGGGTCGAGCCCGAGTGCGGCGAACAGCGCGAACACGATGTAGATGAGGACGGTGGAGAGGTTCGTGAAAGCCACCCCGACGGCGAATGCCGCCAGTGCGCCGAGAGCGAGGAAGAACCCCGCGATGAAGGGTCGGTTGAGTGTCGTCCAGTAGCTGCGCGACGCCGGTGCCTCACCGGACGCGGTGAGGATCGCCTCTGCCGGCACATCTGCCGCGGGCGGTGCTGCGACCGACCCTGCGGGCGTCGGTGACGCGGGTGGTGGGGTGGCGGCATCCGAAGCATCGGTCATGTGTCACACTCTAGGGCCGAGCGGTCGGGTGGCACGGGTAATCTCGACCCATGACCGACGAGGACCCGACGACGACCCTCCTGCGCCTGCGCAGCAGCATCGACAACGTCGACGCTGCGCTGATCTTCCTGCTCGCGGAGCGGTTCAAGTGCACGAAGCAGGTCGGTCAGCTGAAGGCCGAGTTCGGGATGCCGCCCTCCGACCCCGCCCGCGAGGAGCAGCAGCTCGAGCGACTGCGTCGCCTGGCCGAAGACGCCGACCTCGATCCGGCGTTCGCCGAGAAGTGGTTCAACTTCGTCGTGGCCGAAGTCATCCGCCACCACACGGAAGCGGCCGACGGGCGCTGACGCCCGCCGGCCGCCACGCGGCATCCGTGTCTATGGAGTCGCGCGCCGCAGCGTGAGGTAGGACGTTCCCGAGAGAAGGACGATCAGTGCGAGTCCCCACAGTGTGAGTCCGAGCGCGCCCGTCGTCATGATCCACGAGAAGAGATCCGACCACGCGTTCTGCTGGCTCACGATCCACAGGAGCCCGACCAGGATCAGCGCGATTCCGAGGATGACGATCGTCAGGACGGCCGTGCCGAACCGCTTGAAGATCGTCGCGCCCCAGAAGCCCACGACGAAGAACAGCATCGCGAGAGCGAAGAAGCACAGACCGGCAGCGGCCGGACCGGCCTCCCAGACCCACGGCAGGTAGAAGAAGTACCCGTTCATGCCCCAGCCGTTCGAGGCCTGCTCGAACAGGCCGCCGAGCACGAAGATGAGGGCGAGGATCGCCGAGGTGAGCGCCGCCGTGAGGAGGGTGCCGAGGTAGAACTCCCGCCGCGTGACGCTCATCGCCTGCGAGAACGGGAAGGTCAGCGTCAGCGCCTGCGCGCCGACGACGGCGAAGTACCACAGCGGAGCCTGCGCCCCGCCCCCGTACAGGGCGCCGTCGACACCGGCGCTGGAGATGATCCCGTAGATCGCCAGGGTGATGATCAGCGAGCCGACCAGCACGATCACGGGAACCCAGATGTAGGTCTGACGGTTCACCAGCTGCATGCGGACGACATTGAGGGTGCGGCTCATCGGAGGGCTCCTTCGTCGAGGGCGGACGGGTCGGACTTCTGCTGCGCGTGCTGCGTCGTGCGCACGATCAGCTGCTGCAGTGAGACGGGCGCGACATCCAGGCCCGCTGCGGTGAGGCGCGCGCGGTCATCCTGGCTGAGCGCGCCGAGCACGGTCACCGACGAGACGCGGCCGAGGCTCTCGCGGTGGATCACCTCACGGCCATCGACGAAGGCATCGACAGCGGCCGAGTCGCCGACGATGTTCGCCGCCCGGTCGCGCACCGAGTCGGTGTCCTCGTCCATCACGATGCGGCCGCGATCGATCACGAGCACGCGCTCGATGAGGTTGGACACTTCGTCGATGAGGTGGCTCGAGAGGATGATCGTGCGCGGGTGTTCGCTGTAGTCCTCGAGCAGCCGATCGTAGAAAATCTGACGCGCGACGGCGTCGAGGCCGAGGTAGGGCTCGTCGAAGAAGGTGATCTCGGCGCGGGCGGCGAGCCCGATCACGACGCCGACGGCGGACAGCTGGCCGCGCGAGAGCTTCTTGATCGTCTTCTTCAGCGGCAGCTGGAAGTCGTCGATCAGGCGGTCTGCGAGCTCCTGATTCCAGTTCGGGAAGAACAGGCGGGCCGCGCGGAACGCGTGACGCGGTGTCGCATCATCCGGGTACTTCTGGCTCTCGCGCACGAAACACATGCGCTGCAGGACGTGCGCGTTCTCGTAGGGGTTCGCGCCGAAGACGCGGACATCACCCGACGTGGCGAAGTTCTGCGCCGTGAGGATCGACATGACGGTCGTCTTGCCTGCACCGTTGCGGCCGAGGAGGCCGTAGATCCGATCCTTCTCGATCGTGAAGCTGACGTCGTCGACGGCCAGCGTGTCGCGATAGCGCTTGGTGAGGTTCTTCACCTCGATCACATGGGTCATCGTGCGGGTCCTTCCGTGGTGGTCGTTCGTGCGGCGCGGTCGCGCAGCAGCGCGGCGAGGTCCTCGGCGTCGAGCCCGATCGTGCGGGCCTCGTCGAGGAGCGGATCGAGGTACCGCTCGGCGAACGTGGCGCGTCGCTCCGAGAGGAGCAGGTTGCGCGCCCCGCCGGCGACGAACATGCCGATGCCGCGGCGCTTGTAGAGCACCCCCTTGTCGACGAGCATGTTGATCCCTTTCGCTGCTGTCGCGGGGTTGATGCGGTAAAACGCGGCCAGCTCGTTCGTCGACGGCGCTCGGCTCTCTTCCGCCAGGCTGCCGTCGACGATCGAATCCTCGACACTCTCTGCGATCTGCAGGAAGAGTGCTCTGCCGTCTTCGATCACATCGACCTCACTGAGTTGGTTACTTACTTGACTAACTAACCATGCAACGGATGCTGCGCGCTTGTCAAGCCCCACGGGGTTTGGCAACGCGCAGTGGAGGGGACTAGGGTCGGTCGGGGCCTTTCCGAGGCCACGCACGACCAGTCCGCGACCGCCATGCCGCACCTTCTGGGGAGCCGGTGCGGGGGGCGTACGGTCGGCGGTCCAGGCGACGGACCCGATGTGTGTCGCCGCGCGCAGTCATCTGAACTCTCATCTCAGGGCAGGCGCACCCAGGATCGTCACCCGGGCGTAACCGATGCCGCACCGAAGCCGGGTGCGGTCGAGGCCAAGCACGTGACCACAGCACCAGTCGTTCCCGCCATCGAGGCGCGGAACATCTACAAAGTCTTCGGACGCAACCCGAAGGACGCCGTCAAACGGCTCCGTGCCGGTGAGACCCGCGCCGAGGTGAGCGATGTCGGGACCGCGGCCGTCATCGATGCCGGCTTCGCCGTCGCGCCGGGCGAGATCTTCGTCATCATGGGACTGTCCGGATCGGGCAAGTCCACCATCATCCGCATGCTCAACGGGCTGCACGACGCCACCGCCGGAACCATCTCGGTCTACGGCGACCCCATCACCGACATCCCGGCGAATCGCCTGCGCGAGCTGCGCCGGGATCGGATCTCGATGGTCTTCCAGCACTTCGCGCTGCTTCCGCACCGCACCGTCGCCGCGAACGTCGCGTACCCCCTCGAGCTGCGCGGCGTCTCGAAGGCCGAGCGACGCGCGAAGGCGGACGAGATGCTCGCCCTGGTCGGGCTCACGGGATGGGGCGACAAGCTGCCGTCGGAGCTGTCGGGAGGCATGAAGCAGCGCGTCGGCATCGCTCGCGCGCTCGCCGCCGACACCGACATCCTGCTCATGGACGAAGCCTTCAGCGCGCTCGACCCGCTCATTCGTCGGGAGATGCAGGAGCAGCTGCTCGATCTGCAGCAGAAGCTCAAGAAGACGATCGTCTTCATCACCCACGACCTCAACGAGGCGATGTTCCTGGGCGATCGGATCGCCGTCATGCGCGACGGCCGCATCGTGCAGACGGGCACTCCCGAGGACATCCTCACCGACCCCGCGAACGATTACGTCGAGCAGTTCGTGCAGGACGTGGACCGTGCGCGCGTGCTGACGGCGGCGAACGTCATGGAGCGCTCCCGGCCGGTCGTCACCGACACGGCGGGTCCGCGCACGGCCCTTCGGCAGATGCGCGACGCCTACATGTCGGCCGTCTACGTCGTGGGCCGCGACCGTCGTCTGCTCGGCGTCGTCTCCGACCGTGACGCGGTCAAGCTCGTCCGGCAGGGCGCCACGACCCTCACTTCGGTCATCAAGCCCGCACCGCAGACCGTTCGCGAAGACGAGACGCTGATGAACCTGTTCGTCCCCGCGGTCGAGTCGCCGCTGCCGCTCGCCGTGACGGACGCCGAAGGCCGTCTCGTCGGCGTCATCCCGCGAGTGACGCTCCTCGCGGCACTCGGACCAGGGCCCAACGCCACGGAAGAGATCGCCCTGCCGCTTCCCCCTGTGCCGCAGGCCGAGATCGACGCGGTCCTGGACGCGGCCGACGCCGTCGCCCGAGGGGCCGGCGACGGCGAGGGGGTGCGCTGATGGATGGGTTCCGCATTCCGATCGGCAGCTGGGCGAAAGCCGTCATCGACTGGATCAAGGCGAACCTCGAGTGGCTTCTCGACGGCGTCGCCGACGTCACGCGCTGGCTCGTCACGTCGCTCACCGATGTGCTGATCGCGACGCCGATTCCGCTCGCGATCCTCATCTTCGCCCTGATCGGGTGGCTCGTCCGCTCGTGGCAGCTGGCCGTGGGCACCGTGATCACCTTCGTGCTGATCGTCGGCATGAACATGTGGGTCGCTTCGATGCAGACGCTGGCCCTCGTGCTCGTCGCGACGCTCGTGGCCGTGGCGATCGCCGTGCCGCTGGGAATCTGGGCCGCGCGCAACGTCACCGTGAGCACGATCATCAAACCGGTCCTCGACTTCATGCAGACGATGCCGGCCTTCGTGTACCTGATCCCGGCGATCGTCTTCTTCAGCATCGGCATCGTGCCCGGCATGGTCGCGACGGTCATCTTCGCGCTTCCGGCCGGTGTGCGCTTGACCGAGCTCGGCATCCGCGGCGTCGATTCCGAGACCGTCGAGGCGGGGTACGCGTTCGGCGCGAAGCCGGGGCAGATCCTGCGCGGCATCCAGTTGCCCCTCGCGATGCCGACCATCATGGCCGGCGTCAATCAGGTCATCATGCTCGCGCTGTCGATGGTCGTCATCGCCGGCATCGCCGGCGCGGACGGCCTCGGTAAAGAGGTCGTGGCGGCGGTATCCACACTCAACGTGCCCCAGGGCGTCGAGGCAGGGCTCAGCGTCGTCTTCGTCGCGATCTTCCTCGACCGCGTCACGGCGGCACTGGGCAACCCCAATGACTACCGCACCTCGCTGCTGGGCATTCTCGCCCGACGCCGCGAGGCGCGGCAGAAGGCCTCGACAGAGGCACCCGCGATCGAGACGATCCCTGCAACCGTCTCGTGAGCACATACGGAACGCATGAACGTATACGGAAAGAAAGAGATCACATGAAAAAGCGCAACATCACAGCACTCCTGGCGCTGGGCGCCGCAACGAGCCTCGTGCTCGCCGGCTGCAGCACCGACAACGGCGACAATGGAGCCGACGGCGGCGACGCCGGCGCGGGCGCTGCCGACGAATGCAGCACGATCACCCTCGGCTTCCTGCCCGGATGGACGGACGGCCTGAGCACCGCGTACCTGCTTGAGAACCAGCTCGAGAAGCTCGGCTACACGGTCGAGATGAACACCCTCACCGAGGCGGGCCCGCTGTACACCGGCCTCGCCAACGGCGACGTCGACATCTACCCCTCGGCGTGGCCCGAGCTGACCCACGCGTCGTACATGGACGAGTACGGCGACAGCATCGAAGACCTCGGTGCGTACTACGACAACGCCAAGCTCACGCTCGCGGTGCCGACCTACATGGACATCGACTCGATCGAAGACCTCGTCGGCAACGCCGACCGCTTCAACGGCACGATCTACGGCATCGAGCCGGGTGCCGGCCTCACGCGTCAGACGCAGGAGGAGATGATGCCCGCCTACGGCCTCGACAGCGAGTACGAGCTGCTGACGTCGTCGACCGCGGCCATGCTCACCGAGCTCGGCAGCAAGATCGATGCGCAGGAGGACATCGTCGTGACGCTATGGCGTCCGTTCTGGGCCAACGACGCGTTCGACATCAAGGACCTCGAAGACCCGAAGGGCGCCATGGGCGACCCCGAGGCCCTGCACTTCCTCGGCACGGAGGGCTTCTCGGAGCGCTGCTCCGAGGCCGCCGACTACATCGCCGGCATCCAGCTCGATGACGCCGAGTACAACTCGCTCGAAGACCTCGTCGTGAACGAGTACGGCGAGGGCCAGGAGCGCGAGGCGATCGTCGCATGGCTCGAGCAGAACCCCGACGCCTTCGAGACGATCATCACGGACTGATATCCCACGCAGAACGGCCCCGGCGCTCGCGCCGGGGC
>NZ_JBHJZS010000024.1:0-47904 GCF_042271185.1 Microbacterium sp. NPDC055910 | reverse complement strand
GACTGCGGGTGAACCCCGCAGTCTCGGCCGCCCGTTGCAGTCTCGCGGTAAGGGAGCGCGGTCGGCGTCAGACCCGGTCGGCGAGGACGGCGACGCGCTTGGAGCCGATGCGCGTGAGGAACAGCGTCGCCTCGGCGTCGCCGCGCAGCTTGAGCGACCGGCGCAGCGCGGCGGGATCGACGTCGACGCCGCGCTTCTTGATCTCCAGACGCCCGATGCCGCGTTCGCGCAGCGCAGCGCCGAGCTTCTTCGGATCGGCGGGAAGGACTTCGCGCACGCGGAAGGTCGCGACGAACGGCGAGGTGAGCGCAGAGTCCGACGTGAGATAGGCGATGTGCTCATCGACCATGCCCGCCTCGAGCGACCGGGCGACGTCGCCGATCAGCCGCGCCCGGATGACGGCGCCGTCGGGCTCGTGCAGCCAGGCGCCGAGCGGCCGTGCGGGCTCGTCGGCCGCATCGGCGTCGGCGGTGAGCTCGTGCACGGATTCCCCGCGCATCACCAGCGCCGCGCGCCGGATGCCAGGACGCGCGAGCGCGCCCGACCACAGCACGAGCTCGATCGTCGAGCCGTCGGCGCTGACCCACTGCGCCTCGACCGCCTCCGGGATCAGGTCGCGGTCGAGCCCCGGTCCGAGCTTGACCCCGACGGGCATGCGCTCGGCCAGATCGAACACCCAGTCCAGGGACGGCGACCAGTCGGCGGGGCGCGTGCGGGTCGTCTCGGTGCGGCCCGCCGTGCGGCGCGCGGGGTCGAGCCACGCGGCATCCGTCGCCCTGAGATCGAACGCCTCGGCCGTGCCGTGCGCGACCGTGACGTCGTCGCCGAACGGTGCGAGGTTGTATGCCGCGATCGCGGCGGTGATCTCGTCGGCGTCGACGGCCGAGACCCGCAGCCCCAGGCCCGCGAGACCGAGCGCGTCGCCGCCGATTCCGCAGCCGAGGTCGGCGACGCTCGTCAGGCCCGCATCGCGAAAGCGCGCGGCGTGGCGCACCGCGACGGGCAGGCGCGTCGCCTGCTCGAGCCCCGCTCGCGTGAACAGCATGCGCTCGGCGAGATCGCCGAACTTGGCGCGCGCCCGGTCGCGCAGACGCGCCTGCGACACGACCGCCGAGACGAGGTCGGGGGAGTGCCCGGCACGGCGCAGACGCGTGACGGTGCGGGCGACGTCCTCGGTCGAATGCGTGGCGGGAAGCTCGTCGAGCAGGCGCATCCCCTCCGGGGTGAGCAGCGCGGTGAGCTCGGCCGTGTCCACTCCGCCAGCCTAGGCTGAGACACCGAGCTGGCACTCACGTTGCGCGAGTGCCAGCGCTTTGCCTAGACTTGCGTTAGCACTCTCACTGTGCGGGTGCTAACGAGTCTTCAGTCTCAAGGAAAGAAGAGGTAGACCGTGTCGGTTTCCATCAAGCCGCTCGAGGACCGCATCGTCATCAAGCAGGTCGAGGCCGAGCAGACCACGTCCAGCGGTCTGGTCATCCCTGACACCGCCAAGGAGAAGCCCCAGGAGGGCGAGGTCGTGGCGGTCGGCCCCGGTCGTATCGACGACAACGGCAACCGTATTCCGCTCGACGTCGCTGTCGGCGACCGTGTGATCTACAGCAAGTACGGCGGCACCGAGGTCAAGTTCGGCGCGGACGAGCTGCTCGTCCTGTCGGCACGCGACGTCCTCGCGGTCGTCGTTCGCTGAGAACCCCGCCTCACACAGGCGATACGAAGGACTCGGATGCTGCGGCATCCGAGTCCTTCGTCATGTTCGAGGTGCCGCGGGGCACAGCTGCACACGTCGCTCACACCCCGACCGTCGCGGTGTTCGTCCGGCCCTAGGGTGGACTGGTGACCCGAGACGTGCCCGCCGCCGAGCCCGCTGACACGACGGGTGGCGACCTCGGCGAAGCCGCCGTCGTGACGGGCGGCGTGCCGATTCCCGTCGGACGCAGCGCGGCCGAGCGGGAACGCCTGCTCGGCGGGATCTACGGCTTCGCGGCGTACCTGTGGTGGGGCTTCCTGCCGCTGTACTTCGTCTTGCTCGTTCCGACCGGGCCCTGGGAGATCGTCGCCTGGCGCATCGTGCTGTCGCTGGTCTTCTGCGTGCTGCTGCTGTCGGTGACCCGCACGTGGGGGCGGCTCGCGCGGCTCTTCCGGCAGCCCAAGGTGCTCGGGCTCACGGCGCTGGCTGCCGTGTTCATCTACGTCAACTGGCAGGTCTTCATCATCGGCGCCCTGTCGGGCCACGTCATCGAGACGAGCCTCGGCTACTTCATCAACCCGATCGCCACCGTCCTGCTCGGCGTGCTCGTGCTGCGAGAGAAGCTGCGCGTCACGCAGTGGGTCGCGATCGGCATCGCGGCGGCAGCGGTCATCGTCATCGTCGTGGCGTACGGCTCCGTGCCGTGGATCGCGCTGACGCTCGCGGCATCCTTCAGCCTCTACGGCCTCGTGAAGAAGAAGGTCGGCCCGTCGGTCGACGCCGTCAGCGGACTGACGCTCGAAACCCTCTGGCTCATGCCGATCGCCACGGTCATCCTGATCGTGGTCGCGATGACGACGGGCCTCACCTACGGCGCGAACGGCGCCTGGCACACCGTGCTGCTGAGCCTCGCGGGGATCGTCACCGCTGTGCCGCTGCTGCTCTTCGCCGCCGGCACGCGCCGCACCTCTCTCACGGTGATCGGCCTGCTGCAGTTCGTCACCCCCTTCCTGCAGTTCATCTCGGGGGCGTGGATCCTCGGCGAGCCCATGCCCGTCGAGCGCTGGATCGGGTTCGGACTCGTGTGGGTCGCGCTGGCCGTGCTCATGGCGGATTCGGTCCTGCACGTGCGTCGTTCGCGGCGACAGCGCGTGCGCTGACCCGCGCAGCGCCCCCGCCACGCGGGGCGAAACCCGCGGAATTCCGGGGGTTGCGGCATCCGAAATCGTCTCCGTTATAGATCGTTAACGAATGGCAACATTGCGAAGCCGCTCGCGCCGTTAGGTTATGAGCACTGGGACGGCACCCGAGCCGAGCCCGTGTCACCCACAACAAGGAGAAACATGAGCGTCTTCACCCGCTCGCGCAAGTCCGCCATTCTCGGCGGGATCGCGCTCGCCGGTGCCAGTGCACTCGTTCTCGCCGGCTGTGCCGGCGGAGGAACGGGTGGCGAAGGCACCGAAGCACCCCCCACGTCGGAAGAGCGTGACCTCACGCTCAGCATCGGAACCGTGCTGCCCCAGACCGGTGCACTCGCGTTCCTCGGCCCGCCGGAAGAGGCCGGCGTCGGCCTCGCCGTCAAGGAGATCAACGACGCAGCCAAGGGCATCACTGTCGATGTCGAGTACGGCGACTCGGGCGACCCCGACAACAAGGCTTACGAGACCACCGTCCCGCGCCTCCTGGGCAATGGCGTCCAGGCGCTCATCGGTGCTGCGGCATCGGGCGTCACGAAGCTCTTCCTCGACCAGGCAGTCGGCGCCGGCGTCATCACGTTCTCGCCCGCCAACACGTCGCCGGACTTCACGACGTGGGACGACAACGGCCTGTACTTCCGCACCGCCCCCAGCGACCTGCTGCAGGGTGAGGTGCTGGGCAACCTGATCGCCGAAGATGGCGCATCGACGCTCGGCATCATCTACCTCAACGACGCGTACGGCACGGGCCTAGAGGCCGCGCTGACCGAGACGTTCGAGGCGACGGGTGGCCAGGTCGTGGCATCCGAGTCCTACAACGCCGGCGACACGAACTTCTCGGCACAGGTCTCGTCGATCCTCGCGCAGAACCCGGAGGCCATCTCGGTCATCGGCTTCGAGGAGACCGCGACGATCGCTCCGTCGTTCGTCAACAGCGGCTTCGACGGCTCGAAGTTCTACTTCGTCGACGGCAACACCTCGCAGTGGGGTGCGGACATGCCCGTGGACATCACCGGCTCCAAGGGCACGCAGCCCGGCCCGGTGCTGTCGGACGACTTCCAGGACCGCCTCATCGCGCAGTGGCAGGAGCAGTCGGGCGAAGAGCTCGTCGACTTCAACTACGCCGGTGAGTCCTACGACGCCGTCGTGCTCCTCGCGCTCGCTGCTCTCGCCGCGAACTCGACGGATGCCGGTGAGATCGCTGCGAAGCTGCAGGAAGTCTCGGGCGGCTCTGGCGACGGCGAGAAGTGCGACACCTTCGCCGCTTGCGCCGACATCATCCTCGCGGGTGGCGTCGCCGACTACGACGGCTACTCCGGTGGCGTCGCGTTCGACGAGGCCGGCGACCCGACCGAGGCGTCGATCGGTGTCTTCGAGTACCAGGAGGGCAACGAGCACACCCGCATCAACTGATTGATGCGCTGAGCTCTTCAGCCACTCAGGGCCCCGGTTCCTCACGGAACCGGGGCCCTTCTGGTGTTGTGCGCGGCCTCGGGCGCGCGGTGTCCCGTGCTCACCGGGCGCCCTCGGCGGGTGCGCAGCGCGGGGGACAGGCCGGGTAGCCAGAGCGGCGTCGGTGCCTCGGGTGCGGGACGCCGGGGCTGCGGGCTTGCGGCGGGGCTGCGGGCTTGCGGGGGAGCGGGACGCCGGGGCTGCGGGACGCCGGGGCCAGCGGACTCGCGGGCACGCGGGACTTGCGGCGGAGAGCGCGGCCAGCGGGGCGTGCGGCGGGCTGCGGGGCTACGCCGGCCGCGGGCCACCCTCTGCGCTCACCGGGGGCCGTTCGGGGGAGGCCCCGCACCGAACGACGGGACGCGGACCGGACGATGTGGGCGCACACAGAAACAGAGAAGGGCGGATGCCGCAGCATCCACCCTTCTCTGTTTACCGAGGAATCAGTCCTGCCCGAGCGAACCCAGGTACAGGCCGATGACCTTCGGGTCGTTCAGCAGCTCGCGGCCCGTGCCGTGATACGCGTCGCGGCCCTGGTCCAGGACGTAGCCGCGGTCGCAGATCTGCAGGCACCGACGGGCGTTCTGCTCGACCATGATCGTCGTGACACCCGCCTTGTTGATGTCCGAGACGCGGATGAACGCGTCATCCTGGCGCACGGGCGACAGACCGGCCGACGGCTCGTCGAGCAGCAGCACGGCGGGGTCCATCATGAGTGCGCGCGACATCGCCACCATCTGGCGCTCACCGCCCGAGAGCGAGCCCGCGCGCTGCTTGAGGCGCTTGCCCAGCTCCGCGAAGATCCCGGTCACGAACTCGAGCCGCTCGGCATACGCCTTGGGGTTCTGGTAGAGCCCCATCTGCAGGTTCTCCTCGATGGACAGCGAGGGGAACACGTTGTTCGTCTGCGGCACGAAGCCCACACCGCGCGACACGAGCTTGTCGGAGTTGAGCCCGACGATGCTCTCGCCGTTGACCATGATCTCGCCGGCCCGAACCTTGACCATGCCGAAGATCGACTTCAGCAGCGTCGACTTTCCGGCGCCGTTGGGTCCGATGATGCCGATCAGCTCACCCTTGCGGGCGATCAGGTTGGCACCGTTGATGATGTTGATGCCGGGGAGGTAGCCCGCGTCGAGATCCTTGACCTCCACGACGATGCGGTCGCTCTTGGCGGCCTCGCCCGCGGGGGCTCCGGCCGTCGTCACCTTGGTCACTTGTTCTCCTCCTCGGCTTCGGCGATCGACTCGGCCTCGGCCTGCTCGATGTCCTCGAGCATCTCGATCGCGGAGGTGTTCAGCTCACCTTCGATGCGTCCGGTCACGATGCCGAGGTCGACATCCTGGTGGGCGCCGAGGTACGCGTCGATGACCGCCTGATCCTGCATCACGGTGTCCGGCGGCCCCTCGGCCACGACACGGCCTTCGGCCATGACGACGACCCAGTCGGCGATGTGCCGCACCATGTGCATGTCGTGCTCGACGAAGAGCACGGTCATTCCGAGCTCCTTCAGGTCGAGGATGTGCTCGAGCAGCGACTCGGTCAGCGCGGGGTTCACACCGGCCATCGGCTCGTCGAGCATGACGAGCGTCGGGTCGTTCATGAGCGCCCGTGCCATTTCGAGCAGCTTGCGCTGACCGCCTGACAGCGACGCCGCGTAGTCCGAGGACTTCGCGTCGAGCTTGAAGCGCTTGAGCAGACCGCGCGCCTTCTCTTCGATCTCGGTCTCCTGCTTGCGCCAGATCGCCGGGATCATGCTCGTCCAGAAGCGCTCGCCCTTCTGCTTCGAGGCGCCGAGCTTCATGTTCTCGAGCACCGTCAGCAGCGAGAGCGCCTTGGTGAGCTGGAAGGTTCGCACCTGACCCATGCGCGCGACCTTGAAGGACGGCACACCGGCCAGCTGAGTCCCGTCGAAGCTCCACGAGCCCGAGTTGGGCTTGTCGAACCCGCACAGCAGGTTGAACAGCGTCGTCTTGCCGGCACCGTTGGGGCCGATGAGCGCCGTGATGGCGTTGCGCGGAACCTCCAGGTGCTGCACGTCGACGGCCGTGAGACCGCCGAAGCGGCGGGTCACGTTGTCGATGACGAGGATCGGGTCGGTTTTGGCGACGCCGGGAACGGCCTCGCCCTTCGCGAGCCCGGTCGCCTTGGGGCGACGGATGTTGCCCGTTGTGGGGGCGACACCGCCCTCGGGAGTGATGTTATTTGACAAAGGTCAGCTCCCTCTTGTTGCCGAGGATGCCCTGCGGGCGGAATATAACGAGCAGCATCAGCGCGATGCCCACGAGGACGAAGCGCAGTGTGCCGGCCTGGATCGGCGAGATCGGCAGGATCCCGATCGACGCGAGCGCCGGAAGGACCCCATCGAGGAACGCCATGATCACCCAGAAGATGACGGCGCCCAGAGCCGGTCCGAAGACCGTCGCTGCGCCGCCGAGCAGCAGGATCGTCCAGATGAAGAACGTCAGGCTCGTCGTGTAGGTGGCAGGAACGACCGCCGACGGAAGCGCGAAGACCACGCCGCCGAGAGCACCGAAGATGCCACCGAGCACGAGTGCCTGCATCTTGTAGGCGAAGACGTTCTTGCCGAGCGAGCGCACGGCGTCTTCGTCTTCACGGATGCCCTTGAGGACGCGTCCCCACGGGCTGCGCATGACGGCCCACACGATGAAGACCGCGATCGCCAGCAGGATGACGCCGAACACGCGCACCCACAAGGCGTCAGCCGTGTAGGTCCACGGTCCGAAGCCGTACGTCCCGGGCGGGAACGGGTTCGCCGCGCGGAAGCCCGCGTGGTATCCGCCGAGGCCGTCGGCCGAGTTGGTGACCGCGTCGAACGCCGTCGTCGTGAACAGCAGTCGTACGATCTCGGCTGCCGCGATCGTCACGATGGCGAGATAGTCGGCTCGCAGTCGCAGCGTCGGGATACCCAGGATGAAGGCGAACACGGTCGCCGCCACCATTCCGATCAGGATGCCGACCCACCACGGGAGTCCGAACGTCAGGATCGAGATCGCGTAGCTGTACGCGCCGATCGCCATGAAGCCCGCCATACCGAAGTTCAGCAGGCCGGCATAGCCGAAGTGAACAGCGAGGCCCGTCGCAGCGAGTGCGTAGGCGATCGTCGTCGGGCTGAACAGCCAACCCGCGGTGTTATTGAGAATTCCTCCCCAGTCCATGGTCGCCTCCTATCCGAGTCTCTCTTTACGGCCCAGGATGCCCTGTGGCCTGACCAGCAGAATCAAGATGAGCACGACGAGCGCACCCACATACTTCAGGTCGGACGGCAGCCAGAGGGTCGAGACCTCCACGAGCAGACCGACGATGATCGCACCGATGAGCGCGCCGAACGCCGTTCCCAGCCCGCCGAGTGTCACGGCGGCGAAGATGAGCAGCAGGATGTGCACGCCCATGTCCCACCGCACGCCGGGGCGGAAGTAGCCCCAGAGGATTCCGCCGAGGGCCGCGAGGGCCGCCGACAGGATCCAGACGATCCGGATGACGCGGTCGACGTTGATTCCGGATGCCGCGGCCAGGCCGGGGTTGTCCGAAATGGCGCGCGTGGCCTTGCCGACGCGGGTGCGCAGCAGCCAGAAGGCCACCAGCACGAGCACGACGATGCTGATCCCCATCGACATCATGGCGACGGGCGACAGCGCGATCGGGCCGAGGATCTGGATCTTCGCCGATCCTGCGCCCGGCAGCTGCGACGTCGACCCGCCCATGAAGAACTGGTAGACGTAGCGCACCGCGAGCGACAGGCCGATGCTGACGATCATCAGCGGTACGAGCCCGATCCCTTTTCGGCGCAGCGGTTTCCACAGCCCCGCATCCAAGGCGTAGCCGAACAACCCGCCCACGATGATCGTGATGGGGATCGTCAGCCACATCGGGATCTGGAATCCGACGCCCAGCGCGACCGCGATGACGGCACCGAAGGTGACCAGTTCGGCGTGCGCGAAGTTCGTCAGCCCTGTCGTTCCGAAGATGAGCGACACACCGATCGCCGCGAGTGCGAGCAGCAGACCGAAGTTCAGTCCGTTGATGACGCGCTCGACGAACTGATCCAGGAAGGATGTCGTGACCCGCTCACCCTCACCGAGGAAGAGGTTGATGATCTTCGACCCCGTGAGTCCGAATTCCACGTCGAACGAACCCGAAGATCCGTCCTTCAGAGCGATGCCCTCGCCCAGCTGCGCCGGGTCGACGATGACACCGTCGGGCAGCGAGGACTCGTCGACCGTGAGAACGTACGATTCCTTCTCTGGAACGTAGAGACGCCACTTGCCTTCGGCGTCGGTCACGGTTTCGGCGTCGAACCCGTTTCCTTCGATCGTCATGGTCACATCGGGAACCGGTTCGCCTTCGAACGTGATGATTCCACCGAAGTAGTAGTCGGTTACCTCTTGCTCCTCGGGTGGATCACCCGTATCAGCCCAGGCGCCTTGCGGCGTGTTGAAAACGAGCAGCATGGCGGCGAACGTCGCCGCGATAACTGCCAATAGCCATCGCCGCGATCTTGTCGCGGCCACAGTCGTAGAACCCACAGAACCTCCCGTACGGCACCACGGACACCGAAGGCTCGGGTCGCAATCGGCCGTGATGAACGACGGTTCGACCTTATTGCGTCGTCGGCGATTCGTACACAACGCATTTTTGGACGTGATCGAATCGGAACACGGGAGGGTTGCTCAAGTGCCGCACTGCGCGGAACAAACCCGCGAGCCCGAGACTTAGACTCGGTACGGCAGGTTCCGCGTGTGCACCGGCCGTCGCCGTTCACCCCCGAGCAACACGCGCCGTGCAGGACCTGCACCGCGCAGGAGACCCCATGGAGCACAACGACCCCTTCGGCTTCGTCGGACTGACCTACGACGACGTCCTGCTGCTGCCCGGTCACACCGACGTCATCCCCAGCGAAGCCGACACGTCTTCGCGGGTGACCCGCCGCATCACCGTCGCGACACCGCTGCTCTCCAGTGCCATGGACACCGTGACCGAGTCACGGATGGCGATCGCGATCGCGCGCGAGGGCGGGCTCGGCATCATCCATCGCAACATGTCCATCGACGAGCAGGCCTCGATGGTCGACCGGGTCAAGCGCAGCGAATCGGGCATGATCACCGACCCGATCACGACGACCGCCGACGCGACCATCGAAGAGGTCGACGCGCTGTGCGCGCAGTACCGCATCTCGGGGCTGCCCGTCATCGATGACGAAGGACGCCTGCTCGGCATCATCACCAACCGCGACATGCGGTTCGTCTCGGGCTTCGAACGTCAGACGACGCTCGTGAAGGACGTCATGACCCGTGAAGGGCTCGTGACGGGCAAAGTCGGCATCGGTGCGAACGACGTCATCGCCCTCTTCGCGCATCACCGCGTCGAGAAGCTGCCGCTCATCGACGACGACGGCAAGCTCGCGGGCCTCATCACGATCAAGGACTTCGACAAGAGCGAGAAGTACCCGCTCGCCACGAAGGACGAGCACGGGCGACTGCGCGTCGGAGCGGCGATCGGCTTCTTCGGCGACGCGTGGCAGCGCGCCGAGGCGCTGCGTGACGCGGGTGTCGACGTGCTCGTCGTCGACACCGCCAACGGCCAGTCGGCCGGCGTCATCGACATCGTCAAGCGGCTCAAGGCGGACGCATCCTTCGATCACGTCGACGTCATCGGCGGCAACGTCGCGACGCGCGAGGGCGCGCAGGCGCTCATCGACGCGGGCGTGGACGCGGTGAAGGTGGGCGTCGGGCCGGGGTCGATCTGCACGACACGCGTCGTCGCGGGCGTCGGCGTGCCGCAGGTGACCGCCATCTACGAGGCGTTCCTCGCGGCGCGCGAGGCGGGCGTGCCGGTCATCGCCGACGGTGGGTTGCAGTACTCCGGCGACATCGCGAAGGCCCTCGTCGCCGGCGCCGACACGGTCATGCTCGGCTCGCTCCTCGCGGGCACCGACGAGTCGCCCGGCGAGATCGTCTTCCAGGGCGGCAAGCAGTTCAAGCTCTATCGCGGCATGGGTTCGCTCGGAGCGCTGCAGACGCGCGGCAAGAAGACCTCGTACTCGAAGGACCGGTACTTCCAGGCCGACGTCCCCAGCGACGACAAGCTCATCCCCGAGGGCATCGAGGGACAGGTCGCCTACCGCGGACCGGTGTCGGCCGTCGCGTACCAGCTCATCGGAGGCCTGCGTCAGTCGATGTTCTACGTCGGCGCACGCACGATCGATGAGCTCAAGTCCAAGGGCAAGTTCGTCCGGATCACGGCGGCGGGACTCAAGGAGTCCCACCCGCACGACGTGCAGATCGTCGTAGAGGCGCCCAACTACAAGAAGTGACTCGGCGGCGTTCGTCTCGCGACGGACGCCGCTGCGCGAGGTTCGGAGGGCGGCGCGTACTTCGGAGCCTTTCGCCACAGGGGTCCGAGGTTCGTGCGCATCTCCTAGGTTGGCGCGCATCTCCGAGGTTGGCGTGCCGCCTGACCCTCCCCAGACGGCGTTGGGTACCGCGAAGCGCGGAGGGCGGCGCGTACTTCGGAGCTTTTACCCACAGGGGTCCGAGGTTCGTGCGCATCTCCTAGGTTGGCGCGCATCTCCGAGGTTCGCGCGCATCTCCGAGATTCGCGCGCATGCCGAGGTTGGCGTGCGGACCCTCCCCAAGTTGCGAGCCGCACCGGTTGCACACAGATGGGCGCGCGCCTCTGCGCGCATGATCGGGATGCTGCGACGCTGACGCGATGCAGCTCACTGACTGGATCGCTCAGCAGGGCGGGATCGTCCACCGCGAAGACATACTGCGCGCCGGGTATTCGGTCGCGGCGTTGCGTGCCGAGATGCGGAGCGACGGCGTCACCGTGATCCGCCGGGCGTGGCTGGCTCTGAGTTCCGCGCCGCCCGACCTTCTCACGGCGGCACGCGCCGGCGGCCGCCTCGCGTGCGTATCCTTCGCGCGCAGGCAGAAGTGGTGGCTCCCAGTAGGCATCGACGAGCGGGTGCACCTGCGATTGGCTCCGAAAGCCGGACCGGTGCGCCTCGGCAAGAAGTGGAACGGGGTCCTCCACTGGACGAAGTCCATTGCCCCCGTGGCATCCCGAAGTCTGTGCGAGTCACCCGAAGACGCACTCGCGCACATCGCGACCTGCTTGCCCCGCGACCAGGCGCTCGTGCTGTGGGAATCGGCGATCCGAGTCGAAGGGTTGTCGGCCGAAGGGCTTCGACAGATTCGATGGCCGTCGCGCGCGGCATCCGAATGCGCCCAGAGCGTGACCGGGCTGTCCGATTCCGGTCTCGAGACCCTCCTCGCCATGTCCTTGCGCAGTTGGGGCCTTGAGGTGCGTCAGCAGATCTTGATCGCTGGGCATCGGGTCGACCTGCTTGTCGGTGATCGCCTGGTGGTGCAGGTCGACGGCTACGCTCACCACTCATCGTCGGCCCAACGCACCAGCGACATCGCCCACGATGCGGAACTGCGCCTGCGCGGGTACACCGTGCTTCGATTCAGCTACGCACAGGTGGTCCACGATCGGCGGCTCGTCGAGCGAACGATCCGGCGCGCTGTCGCGGCTGGTCTTCACCTCGCGGCGTGACACTCCGCCTTGCGGACTTCGGAGATCAGCGCCGGATTCGGAGATGAGCGCCGACCTCGGATGCCGGGTGCGCAGCGGTCCGAAGTCGGCGCGAGACTCCGAACCTCGGGCCGGGGTCTCGGGGCAAGAGCGCTCGCGCCAGGGTCTCGGGGCAGGGCGCCCCCGCGCCGGGGGCAGACGGAGGACGGCGCTCGCGCCGGGTCTCGGGGCAACGGCGGTCGCGCCGGGGTCTCGGGATAGACGCGCAGGACGGCGTTCGCGCCGGGGGCAGACGCAGGACGGCGCTCGCGCCCGGTCTCGGGGCAAGTGCGCTCGCGCGGTCCCGGGGGCAGACGGGCAACGGCGGTCGCGCCGGGGTCTCCGGGTAGACACAGGACGGCGCCCGGGTCCCGGGGCAGACGCAGGACGGCGCTCGCGCCGGGCACGCAGACGCAGGACGCCCCCGCCGTGGTCTCACACGCAGACGCATGACGTGAGCGCTGACGCGCGCGGGTGCGTGGCGCTACCCTGAGCGCATGATCCGGCAGCGGCGGCACCCGGCGGCCACGCAGTCCACGACGCGTCTCGAGGCGTTCACCGACGGCGTCTTCGCGATCGCGGCAACCCTGCTCGTGCTGGATCTCACGACGCACTCCCTGGGGACCGTCGGCTCCGACGCCGAGATGTGGGCGGCGCTGGGCGGCATGGGCGAGCTGTTCCTCAACTTCGCCCTCAGCTTCGTGCTGCTCTGCCTGCTGTGGATGACGCACGTGCGGCAGTTCGAGCACATCGCGCGTGTCGACGGGATGCTCGTCTGGCTCAACAACGCGCGACTGCTGTTCATCGTGCTCGTGCCGTTCGCGACCAACCTCACGACCGAGTACTCGGGCTACCTCCCGGCGCGCATCGCGATGCCGGTGACGTTCTTCCTCGCGATCCTGTTCGGCTGGCTCCAGTGGGTCTGGGCGGTGCGTCACCGCGATGTCATGCTGCCCGACCTGACCGACGGCGAGGCCCGCGCCTACGGCCGCGGTGCGCTGAGCGCCCTCGTGCTCGGCGCAGCGGTCGCCGTCGCCTCTCCCCTCATCGGCTCGATCGCCTTCCTGCTGTTCCTGCTGGATGCTCCCCTGACCAGGGTGCTGCGCGGCAGATGAGGGGGTGACGGATGCCGCGCCCCGGCGTATCGTCGGCGGCATGTGCCGCAGCATCCACACTCTCCACAATTTCGAGCCGGCCGCGAGCGAAGACGAAGTGCACGCAGCGGCGCTCCAGTACGTGCGCAAGATCGCCGGGACGACGAAGCCGTCGCGGGCCAATCAGGACGCCTTCGATCGGGCCGTGCACGCGATCGAGCATGCGACGCAGCACCTGCTCGACGAGCTCGTGACGTCGGCGCCGCCGAAGAACCGCGAAGAAGAGGCCGCGAAGGCGCGCGCGCGGGCCGAGAGCTCGGGCCGCTACTCGGCAGCCTGAACGCCCGCGGCAGTGTCGATCCCGGCGGGTAGGCTGGGGGCGTGAGCATGGACATCGAACTCGGTCGGGCCAAGCGCGCGCGCCGCGCGTATTCGTTCGACGACATCGCGGTCGTCCCTTCGCGTCGCACGCGCAACCCCGAAGACGTCTCGACGGCGTGGACGATCGACGCCTTCAGCTTCGACATCCCCGTGCTGGGGGCGCCGATGGATTCGGTCGTCAGTCCGCAGACGGCGATCATGCTCGGTCAGCTCGGCGGACTCGGCGTGCTCGACCTCGAGGGCCTGTGGACGCGCTACGACGACCCGGAGCCGCTGCTCGCCGAGATCGCGGGGCTCGAGAAGGCCGCCGCGACGCGGCGCATGCAAGAGCTCTACGACGAGCCCATCAAGCCCGAGCTGGTGCGCGATCGCCTCGCCGAGATCCGCGAGGCCGGCGTCACCGTGGCCGGCTCCCTCACGCCGCAGCGCACGCAGGATCTCTATGAGACCGTCGTCGCGGCCGGCGTCGACCTCTTCGTCATCCGCGGCACGACCGTCTCTGCCGAACACGTCTCGAGCGTCGACGAACCGCTCAACCTGAAGAAGTTCATCTACGACCTCGACGTGCCCGTCATCGTCGGCGGTGCGGCCACCTACACCGCTGCCCTGCACCTCATGCGCACGGGCGCCGCGGGTGTGCTCGTCGGCTTCGGCGGCGGAGCGGCCTCGACGACGCGCGCGACGCTCGGACTGCACGCGCCCATGGCGACGGCCGTGGCTGATGTGGCCGGCGCTCGCCGCGACTACCTCGACGAGTCGGGCGGGCGCTACGTGCACGTCATCGCCGACGGTGGGGTCGGCACGTCCGGCGACATCGTCAAGGCGCTCGCGATGGGCGCCGACGCCGTCATGCTCGGTGTCGCGCTCGCGCGCGCGACGGATGCACCGGGGCGCGGCTACCACTGGGGCCCCGAGGCGCACCACTCGAAGCTCCCGCGCGGTCGCCGCGTGCGGGTCGACCAGGTCGCGAGCCTCGAAGAGGTCCTCTACGGGCCCGCTCCCGTCGCCGACGGCACCGCCAACCTCATCGGCGCGCTGCGCAAGTCGATGGCGACGACGGGGTACTCCGACTTGAAGGAGTTCCAGCGCGTCGAGGTCGTCGTCGCGCCCTACACGGGCGGATGATGAGTCCGGCGGGGAGCGACCCTTCGGCGAGCTCAGGGACCGACCCTTCGGCGAGCTCAGGGACCGGGGTCGGGTCAGGGGCCGAGGGTACGAGCGCGGGGAGCGACCCTTCGGCGAGCTCAGGGACCGGTGTGGGCTCAGGGGCCGGGGCGGGGCTGGAGTCGGACATTCCGGAGGTCTTTCCTCCGACGCTGCGTGAGGTCATGCTGCGGCCGCAGTGGATCGGCATGCTGCTGCTGTGCCTCGTCGTGGCCGGCGTCTTCGCCTGGCTCGGTCAGTGGCAGCTCTCCAACGCGATCGACACCGATCCGCCGCCGCCGGGTGCGACCGAAGTGCAGCGACCGCTCGCCGACGTCGCCGGACCGGGGGAGTACGTTCCCGAGCCGCTCGTCGGACAGCGCGTCGAGGTCGAGGGCACGTGGGTCCCCGGGGACTTCCTGATCGTCGCATCGCGCTTCAACGGCGGCGAAGAAGGCTTCTGGGTGACCGGCCAGCTGCGCATCGCCGGCATCCTCGAGCCGACCTCGATCGCTGTCGCCGTGGGCTGGGCGCCCACACTCGAGCAGGCGCAGACGGTGGCCGCACAACTCGACGCCGATGCCGCCGTCGGCGCGACGGTGAGCGTCCAGGGGCGTCTCATCTCCGACGAGGGGCCCGCCTCTTCGCGCAGCCAAGCCGACCCGTTCACGATGACCCGCATGGCCACGCCGGCGCTGCTGAGTCGCTGGCACGACACCGAGGGGCTCGACGTCTACCGCGCGTACATCGCCTCACCCGATGCCCCCGCGGGTCTGGTCGACATCGATTCGCCGCCGCCGACCGAGCGCTCGCCGGTCAACTGGCTGAACATCTTCTACGCCGCCGAGTGGGCCATCTTCGCCGGCTTCGCGTTCTACCTCTGGTATCGCCTCGCGAAGGACGCGTGGCAGAAGGAGCTCGAAGACCTCGAGGATGCGGCATCCGAGGGGGAAAGAAGCCCTGCGCAGCCCGGGTAAACTGGACGCCATGCCCCGCCCCCCCAAACTCGCCAGTTTCCCGGCGATCCGCGGAGCCCTGAAGTTCTACGAGATCTGCTCGGTCATCACCGGCATCGGCCTGTTGCTGCTGCTGGCCGAGATGATCCTCAAGTACACGCCGCTGCACCTCGAGCTGTTCGTGGGCGGATCCGGTGGCTTCCTGTGGCTCGCGCCCGTCATCGTCGGCCCCGGCTGCGAGTGGTGGTCGCTGTTCCTGCCGATGACGAACGACTGCGAGATGACCTCGGTCGGCGACGGCTTCAACGTCTCGCTCGCGATCCTCGTCGTGCACGGCTGGTTCTACGTCGTGTACCTCTTCTCGTGCTTCCGCATCTGGAGCCTCATGCGCTGGCCCTTCCTGCGCTTCATCGTCCTCGCGCTCGGCGGCGTCGTGCCCCTGCTGTCGTTCTTCATGGAGGCACGCGTGTCCCGCGAAGTGCGCCAGTACCTCGCGGCGCGTGAAGCCGCCGAGTCATCCCCCCTCACCACCCCCGCAACGGAAGGCTCACGTTGACCGAGCAGACCGAGACCTCGCAGCGACCCGTTCTGGTCGTCGACTTCGGGGCGCAGTACGCGCAGCTGATCGCCCGCCGCGTGCGCGAAGCGGGCGTCTACAGCGAGATCGTGCCGCACACCGCGACCGCCGCCGAGATCGCGGCGAAGAACCCCGTGGGCATCATCCTCTCGGGTGGACCGTCGTCGGTGTACGCCGACGGCGCCCCCGCGCTGGACACCGACGTGTTCCAGCTCGGCGTGCCGACGCTCGGCATCTGCTACGGCTTCCAGGTCATGGCCAAGGCCCTCGGCGGCGAGGTCGCGAACACGGGCCTGCGCGAGTACGGTGCGACGGATGCTGCGATCGCGAACGACGGCGGGGTGCTGCTGGCCGACCAGCCCGCGCAGCAGAACGTCTGGATGAGCCACGGCGACCAGGTCTCGCGCGCGCCCGAGGGCTTCGACGTGCTCGCCTCGACGGCCGTGACCCCCGTCGCCGCGTTCGGCAACGACGAAAAGCGACTCTACGGCGTGCAGTGGCACCCCGAGGTCAAGCACTCCGACCACGGGCAGCGGGTCATCGAGAACTTCCTGCACCGAGCGGCGGGTCTGCCCGCCGACTGGAACAGCGGCAACGTCATCGCCGAGCAGGTCGAGCGGATCCGCGCGCAGGTGGGCGCGGGCCGCGTGCTGTCGGCGCTGTCGGGCGGCGTGGACTCCGCCGTCTCGACGGCGCTCGTGCACGAGGCCGTGGGCGACCAGCTCGTCGCGGTCTTCGTCGACCACGGGCTGCTGCGCAAGGGCGAGCGCGAACAGGTCGAGAACGACTACGTCGCATCGACGGGCGTGCGCCTGGTCACCGTCGACGCGCGCGAGCAGTTCCTGTCGGCGCTCGCCGGTGTGAGCGATCCCGAGCAGAAGCGGAAGATCATCGGCCGCGAGTTCATCCGCTCGTTCGAGAAGGTGCAGGCCGATCTCATCGCCGAAGCCGCCGCCGAAGGCGAGCCCATGCGCTTCCTCGTGCAGGGCACCCTCTATCCCGACGTCGTCGAGTCCGGCGGCGGCAGCGGCACGGCCAACATCAAGAGCCATCACAACGTCGGCGGTCTGCCGGAAGACCTGCAGTTCGAGCTCGTCGAGCCGCTGCGCACCCTGTTCAAAGACGAAGTGCGCGCGATCGGCCGCGAACTCGGACTGCCCGAAGCGATCGTCGGCCGCCAGCCGTTCCCCGGTCCGGGGCTCGGGATCCGCATCGTCGGCGAGGTCACCGCCGACCGGCTCGAGATCCTGCGCGAGGCCGACGCGATCGCCCGCGAAGAGCTCACGAACGCGGGGCTCGACGGCGAGATCTGGCAGTGCCCCGTCGTCCTCCTCGCCGACGTGCGCTCGGTCGGCGTGCAAGGCGACGGTCGGACGTACGGCCACCCCATCGTCCTGCGCCCGGTCTCGTCCGAAGACGCCATGACGGCGGACTGGACGCGTCTGCCCTACGACGTGCTCTCCCGTATCTCGAACCGGATCACGAACGAGGTGCGCGACGTCAACCGCGTCGTCCTCGACGTCACCTCCAAGCCCCCGGGCACCATCGAGTGGGAGTGAGCGCGTCGCGGAGCGTGGCCACCGATAGCCTGCGCCTCCACGGATTCTCGTTCCGCTCACGCGCGACGTGCGAAACTTGACGCCACCGACGGTCATGTGGCTTGCCGTCTGCAGCATATGAGGAGACCGATGCCGGCACCCGAGTTCGTGATCACGCCACTGGAGACACCGCGCAGCATCCGGGAATCCGTCGAACGCGCGCTCGCCTCGGTCATCGTGTCGGGCGAGCTCGCCGAGGGGACGCTCGTGTCCGTGCCCACCCTCGCCGCGCAGTTCGACGTCTCGGCTACTCCCGTCCGTGAAGCGATGCTCGAACTGGAGCGCCGCGGGTTCGTCGAAGCCATCAAGAACAAGGGCTTTCGCGTGACCGAGGTCAGCCAGGACGGGCTGCGTCAGATCGTCGAGGTGCGCCAGCTGCTCGAGCCTCCCGCCATGGAGGAGCTTGCGCGTCGTTTCCCCGCCGAGCGCAAGCCCGAGTTCGTCCAGCTCGCCGAGGGGATCGTCGCCGGCGCCGCCGCGGGAGACCTGCGCGCGTATCTCGAAGCCGACCGTGCATTCCACCTGGAGCTGACGGCCATCCTCGGAAACGACCTGCTCGTCGAAACGATCGCCGAACTGCGGTCGCGTACACGCCTGGTCGGTCTGTCCACGCTGTTGGAGTCACGCCAACTCGACGAGTCGGCGGCCGAGCACTTCGAATTGCTGACGCTGCTCGAGGCGGGCGACGCGAAGGGTGCGCGCCAGCTCATGCGACGGCACATCCACCACACCCTCGGCTGGTGGTCCGGGCAACCCGAATAGGCCGAACGGCCGCATTCCGCGGTCGTCAGCCGGTCGGGGGAACGCTCTTCACGAGGATCTCCTCGACCGCGCCGTCGAGGTCTTCCACAACGCCCCGCCAGCCGCGCAGCAGGGTGCCTTCGGCGCCGATCACGACGAGGAACGGCGGCTCGGCGACGGCGTAGGACTTCCACGCGGCGCTGGACGGGTCCCGCGCGATGAGGTGAGCGACGTCGTTGTCTCGCGCGAACGTCGTCATCTGCTCGACATCGCTGCGCTCGGCGACCGAGATGACGGTCACGGCGTCGCCGTACTTCTCCACGACCGAGTTGAGCTCGGCCTGCGCGTCGATGCAGAGTTCGCACCAGCTCTCGGTGAAGGCCAGCAGCACGGGACGATCGCTCCACAGATCCGACAGGGAGAGGACCGTCCCGTCGAGCAGCTCGAACTGCGCGTCGGGAGCCTGAGGGAACGCATCCGTATCGATCGGGTGGTACTCGACGCCTTCGGGAACCGGACCCGGCAGGGTCGATCCCGGCGGGGGAGCCGGCGAGCAGGCGCTCAGGGTGAGCGCGCCGACGAGGATCAGGGGGGCGAAGAGACGTCTCACGGGAGGATAGCCTCCCACACGTCGTCATCCTGGTTCGGCATCATGACGACCTCCGTTCGCTCGCCGGCATCGAGGTAGACCGTGCCGAGGCCGTCGGGGATGGCGGCATCGAGCGTGAACGTGCACGCTGTCGGCTCGGCGATCCCATCGAAGTCGATGTCGATCATCTTGGTGGCGACGCCCTGGGGAAGGGCGCCTTCGGCGAGCACGTCGCCGTCGGCGTCGCGGACGACGAACGAGGCCGTCGCGTGGATGTCCCGGTACGGTCCCGAGCCGTTGCACGGCTCGCCGGCGACCCGCTTCTCGCCGTCTCTGAGAACGAGGCGGGCCGTCTCGACGGAATCCGCCGGGGTGGTGCATCCCGACAGTGCCACCGCCACGACGACCAGCGTCGCGGCGAAGGCGAGGGGAACTCTGCTCACGGGTGCTCCTGGTGTGGCGCGGACGGGTGGTGGCCCGTGACCGATGCGATCACGGGCCACCACGTGCGCTGCTTTATCCGCAGGTGTGTGCGGGGTGGGTGGCGGTCGAGCGGTGGTCTGCTCGTCCGTCGGCGGTGCCGCTGATGTCGACGTCGCCCGCGGCGAGTGTCGCTGTGCGGGTGTTGATCGACACGGATGCGGATGCACCGGGCTGCACCGAGGTGAACGTCTTGCCGCCGTGGTCGCTGGTGATGGCGATGTCGGCGGGGACGGTGTCCTCGTTGCGGACGGTGACCGAGGTGTAGACCTTGCCGGCGAGGCAGCGTGCGGTGACCTGCGCGTCGAGGGCGACCTCGGGGTCGCTCTCGAGCAGGGCCGTGTCGACGGTGCATTCGGCGGTGGCGGTCTTGGACGGGTCGGACTCGCTCGTCGCGGTCAGTGTCACGACGGTGGAGTCGGCTGCGTCACCGGTGGGGTAGACGTAGACGGGCACCGAGGTGAACTGTCCCGTGCGGGCGGCGGCGAGGGTGTTGGCCAGTTCGGCGTTCCATCCTTCACCGTTCGCTGTCGCGGACAGGCGGTAGACGTCGCCGTCGACCTTCGTCGAGACGTCGCTGGGGTGCAGCGCCGCGTCGATCGCCGCCGTGCTGCCGGTGTTGGTCACCGGGAAGGTGCACGTGGCGGCCTTGTGCTGCTCGAACAGCTTCGGGGCGACGTCGGTCGTGCTCACTCCTCGGGCGTGGGGTCCGGCACCGGCGAGGGAGCGCACGGCGAGGGTGTAGCTGAGGACTCCGTCCGCGTCGCGCTGGGTGTCGACGACGTAGAAGTGCAGCCCGTTGGCCTCGTCGACCCATTCCTTCTGCGATCCGGAGTTCTCGCCCGCCTTGAACAGGGCGTCGTTGAGCTGGCGGTGATCGGCGATGGTCGCCATGACCGGCTCGCCGCCGGTGGCCCACTTGCCCGGCTCGGTCGGCTGGTAGTAGTCGACCATCTCGATGTCCTGCGGGTTGGCGTCGATGACCCAGTTGAGGCAGTTGTAGCCGCAGAGGGAGTCCTCGCCGTTGCGGTAACCGAGGTGGCCGCCGCCCTCAGGGTCCTGCGCGTTGCCCCACTTGTTCTTGGCCAGCAGCACGCCGTTGTCGGGGTTGAACGAGTCGAAGCCCATCCGGTCGATGACCTCGAGCGTGTAGTTGTCCCACGAGCCGCCGTCGCACAGCGGGTCGGTGTTCACGTCGCATGCCGGGGTCTTGTCGTCGGCGTGGGGCCATTCCACCCAGATTCCCGAGGTGCCGTCGGCGCCGGGATCGACCGCGCGGGCGGTCACGGTGTCGAGGATCAGGCCGGTGTCGTCCAGCGAGTCGCGCTGGACGCGCACCAGGTTCTCCTCGGGGAGCAGGCCCATGTGGCGCTTGTTGCGGACCATGAGACCGGAGGGGCTCCAGCCGCCCTGGTTCGCCGGGACGACCCATCGCATGTGGTGTCCGCCGGGGCCGTTGAACGAGCCGCGGTCCATCATGTCCCACGGTGCCGAGCCGACACGGTGAAGCGGTGTGGGCGGGTTCTGCAGGTGCGAGAACGGGTTGTTGTTGTTATCGCCGACCTGGAAGAAGAAGTGCCCGATCTCGTGCGTGATCGTGCCCGAGCTCTCCGCCTGGCGGATCGAGGACAGGCCCCACTGCTGGGCGGCCGCGCGCCATGAGGTCCACTCGACGTAACGGGTCGGTGCCCAGTTGTCGAGCTTGCCGTCCTTGTTGAATTCGGCGGGCGGGCCCCACTCGTCGGGGATCGATTCCTTCGTCGGGAACATCATCTGGCCGAACTCCTGCCAGATCGAGGTCTCGTCGTAGCCGGCGTAGGTGCGCAGGATCACGTCGTAGCCGCAGTTGCGCGCGTTGCCGCCGAGCTCGGCGGTCTTCGCGGCGCACCACTGCGCCGGCGTGACGCCGGCTTCGGCTGCCATGCCCGCCTGCCAGGCGGTCACGACGTCGTTGTCCATGCGGCCGTCGCAGGTCTCGCCCTCGGGGCACGCCGTGCCCTGGCCCCACTCGTTGAGGCCGTACTCGAAGAGGTTGCGCGGCATCTCGTAGGGCCCGTAGGCGTCCATGAAGTCGATGCCGTACGTACCGCGGCTCTGCTCCATCCAGTACTCGTGGATCGTGCGGCCCGCGTTGGTCTCACTCGGGATCATGTACTGGTCGCGGTAGAACGCGGGCACGTCATCACGCGGGATCGGATCGATCTGGGGGTTGCCGAACAGATCCGAACCCTTGGGCTGAGTGATGACGAACGGCTGGTCGGGGAAGTCGACCGCGATGAGCGCGACGCTCAGACCGCCCTGCGACGGCGGGACGTCGGGATCGTTCCAGTTGGTGTCGGGGATGTCCTTCCAGTCATCCCACGTCATGTCGTACTGGTTCTGCCAGTTCTGGGCGTCGATCGGCTCGACGGCGAAAGCGTCGTCGGTCGGCCGCTCGGCGGCCATGACCGCCGTGTCGGTGACCGCGAGGCCTGCGATGAGCAATCCGGACACTGCCACGATCGACCATTGACGACCCTTGCGCCGCGGTGCGGGCGGGTGCTGCGTCATTGCGTACCTTCCTCTTCATTGAAGCGTGGGCGCCACAGGGGAGGGGATACACGGTTGGCGCCAAGCAATGTGTAACATATTACTCAGCCGTTCCACCAGCCCATTGACCACGGCCGACGGGTCCGGATCACCCGGTTGCCGGCCACCGCGACACTCGACGGGCGATGACTCCGACGCGGTGCTGCGGGAGGATGAGGGTGTGACCGAGTTCCCCGATGCCGAATACGTCATCCTCTCGAGCCGGCTCATCCCGGACATGGACGGCGGCTACACCCTCGCGACCCTCGCCCGTGCGCGCCAGATGGCGGCAGCGGGAGTGCACGAGGGACGCGGGCCGCTCCTGCTGACGGTCGACCCCGGTTCGGCGCGCGATCACGCCCGGCATCGGGCGGCTTTCGACGGACGCGATCTCATCGTCGCTGCGGAGCGCATGCGCAACCTCTTCGACGAGGCCGCGGAGCCCGGCGGAGGAGCGGCGAGCTGGCTGAGGGAGGCGGTCCGCGCGGGTGCCCGCGACCCCGCGCTGGAGTATCGGACGGTGACCGACGGCGAGGGTCGCGCCGTCGTGAGTCTTCCGGTGATATCGGGCGACCCCGACTGGCACATCAGCACGGCGCCGGTCGTCGTGCACGACGCGAGTGGTGGCGAGGTCGGCGTGCTGGACGGCTTCGGGGCCCTGTACCGCGCGTGGCTCGCGCACGTGGTCGCGAACCTGCGCGCCGCCAGCCCCGCGCGCGCGGTCGTCGTCATCTGCGAGTCGCGGCAGCTCGGCGAGCTGCTCGCAGGGTGGGATGACCCGGACGTGCGCCTGCTGCACACGATCCACACCGTGCACCTCGAGCCTCCGTACACGCCGGACGCTCCGGTCAACGCCCTGTGGGCGAGATGGTTCACCCTCGCCGAGCGGTTCGACGCCGTGCTGTGGCCGACGCACGCGCAGCGTGCGGACGTGGCCGAGCGCTTCGGCGGTTCGGGCGTCCACGTCGTCGTCCCGCACGGCGTGCCGGCCGCGGCATCTGTTCGCCCGGGCAGCGAGCGCGTGCCCGGCCGGGTCATCATGCTCAACCGGCTGGCCGCCGGAAAGCGCGTCGACCACGCCGTGCGGGCATTCCCCCGCGTCGTCGAGCGCGTGCCGGACGCCCATCTCGACGTCTACGGCGACGGCCCGGAGCGCGAGCGGCTGCAGGCGCTCATCGACGAGCTCGGGCTCGTCGCGCACGTCGTGCTGCGCGGGCCTACCGACGACCCAGGGCGTGCGCTGCGCGCAGCATCGGCGTACCTGTCGACATCGGCATACGAGGGCCAGGGCCTCTCGATCGTCGAAGCGCTCGCCGACGGATGCCCGGTCGTCTCCTACGATGCGCCGTACGGTCCCCGCGAGCTGCTCGGGCGAGGTGGGGGCCTGCTCGTTCCCGACGGCGACATCGACGCGCTCGCCGACGCGATCGTGCGGGTCCTCGCCGACCCCGAGCTTCACCATCGCCTCGCCGTCGAGGGCGCGCAGTCCGCCCGCGCCGTCGATCCCGAGCACGCGATGGCAGCCCTCGCCCGAGCCGCTCGCGATGTGCTCTCCGTGCCTTCTCGCCGCGGAGGCGTCGAGTAATCCGGAGATCTGCCCTCTGGGGGAACCCCGGAGCCGTCGACCCCGGGCCGCCATGCTCGGCTTTCGTTGCGTAGCATGTCGGCTTCTCCGGAGTTGTCGACAGCGGGTCAGCGAGACCGGCCCGCCCACGGGTCGTAGTCGGCGATGAGCTGCTCCTGGCCGGGGCGATCGTCCTCGGGCACGTGCTGCAGATTGATCCGCACGCGGTACCACAGCGAGCTCGAACCGCGCATGCCGTCGACGAGCACATCCGCGGGGTGCAGCGCGGCCGCGACGCCGGGGTGCCGCCGCTTCCACTCGTCGAGGGCGTCCAGCGCGTCGGGCTTCGTCCTGGTGCGGGCCACCTCGATGAGCGGCATGGTCGAGCGACGTCGGCCGCTGCCATCGCCGCGCCGCGGCGGCTTCTCGGCCGGGCCGAGCTCTTCGGCCAGTCGCAGCAGCCCGTCGAGGGATCCGACGGCGTCGTCGATGCCGGCGTGCGGGTCGCCGTGCTCCGCGACGCGCTCGGGAACCGTTCGGACCGTGAACTCGCCGGGGCGGCGGTCGCGCACTTCGTCCCACCCGAGCGGCGTCGACACGCGCGCGTCGGGCAGGGGGCGAACCGAGTACGCCGACGCGACGGTGCGGTCCTTCGCGTTCTGGTTGTAGTCGACGAAGACGCTCTCGCCGCGCTCCTCCTTCCACCACCGCGCGGTCGCGAGCCCCGGCGCGCGGTGCTCGACTTCGCGGGCGAGGCTCTCGGCGGCGAGACGCACGTGCGCGTAGTCCCACTCCGGCGCGATGCGCACGAGGATGTGCATGCCGCGCGACCCGCTCGTCTTGGGCCAGCCGGTGAGACCGACGTCGGCGAGGACGTCTCGGGCGACGAACGCGGTGTCGACGATCTGCGACCATCCCACGCCGGGCATGGTCTCCTCGCCGGAGTACGACGACGGCGGGTCGAGGTCGATGCGCAGCTCGTCGGGGTGGTCGAGGTCTTCCGACCGCACAGGGTGCGGATTGAGGTCGATGCAGCCGAGATTGACGACCCACGCGAGGCCTGCCGCATCGCGGATCACTGCCTCTTCGGCCGACCTCCCCGAGGCGTAGTGCAGCACGGCGGTGTCGATGAAGCCGGGGCGGTTCTCGGGGACGCGCTTCTGGAAGAAGGGCTCCTGCTCGATGCCCTTCGGGAACCGCTTGAGCACCATGGGCCGCCCGCCGGCTCCGCGCAGCGCACCCTCGGCGACCGACAGGTAATAGCGGACGAGGTCGAGTTTCGTGAGGCCGACCTCGGGGAAGACGATCTTGTCCGGGCTCGAGATGCGCACGTCGTGTCCGGCGACCTCGATGATCTCTGCGGCGGATGCTGCGGGCGTCATCTTCGTCACGTTAGCGAGGCCCGGCGCCTCCGGCCAGGGGGTGCGAGCGCGGCCGATGCTCAGAACACGAGCAGGCCGCGGACCACGAGCCACACCGTGAACCCGAGTGAGGCGAGGGCCGCGAACGACAGGGCGAGGCGATGGCCGGTCGCCCCCTCGCCCGCACGCCAGGCGCGTACGAGCACGACGATGAGCACGACGGCCGCCGCGAGGCCCACGAACGGCAGGATCACGAGGGGCCACGCCGCCGCGGGCACGCCGAGGTCGAGCGAGAGCGGCTCCACGCGGGTGAACAGGACGAGCAGTGCGATGGCATAGGCGGCGTTCGCGGCGGCGGAGACGGTCGCGGCGAGCACGGCGCCTTCGGGCGCGCGCCCGCGCCGGCGTGCGAGCCAGATGAGTCCGTAGGCGACGCCGTAGCCGACGACCGCGAGCAGCGCGACGAGCAGCAGCATCCCGAGGGCGAGTCGGGCCGGGGCATCCCGCAGGTCGCTCGACAGCCGGTACGCCGCGGGAGCGGGGTGGATGTCGGCTGTCGTGAGGAACCCGATGTCGAGGGGGCGCTGCAGGCACGTCGGGTCGGGCAGCGCGGCGGGGTCCTGCAGGAACAGCGACGTGGCGGCCGCCGCGCACCGGTCGGAGGCGACGGTGAGCGCTCCCGCACCACGCTGCGGCAGGACGACGACGTGGGCGGCAGCGAGTGCCGCCGCCGTCGCCTCGGCCGCGGCGGCCGGCGCCTCAGGATCGAGCCCGCCCGCGAGCAGCAGGGTCGGGATGCCGCTCGTGACGGCGGCGTTCTCGCGCTCGCCGGCGGCGGGCACACCCCACATCTCGCACTCGCGCGCACGCTGCGCCTCGTCGGCGAGGTGATCGAGCAGCGGGTCGACGGCGCGCGCCTCGGCGATCCTCCCGACGTCGTGGAACGCCCATTCCTCGGCGCAGTCCACCGTGAGCGCGAGGCCCTCGCTCTCCGCTCCGAAGCGGACGAGGCCTCGCTCGACGAGCGGCACGATCGCGGCGTCGGAACCCCGGTGCAGCTGGTCGATCACGAAGGGCACGGTGCGCACGGCGCCGGGGCCCGCGAGCGCGGCCAGCAGAGTCGCGAGAAGGTCGACGTCGCTCAGTTCGACGCGCAGCGGCGAGCCCGCCCGCGGATCGTCGACGGTGACACGCAGCGGCGTATCGGCGGCGCGTTCGAGCACCGAACGCAGGCTCTCGTCGAGGTCGGGATAGCGGGCGTGACACGCAGCCTCGGCCGCGCACAGCGTCATCAGCGCGTCGACGGCGGCGATGACACCCGCCGGCTGCGCTTCGAGTCGATTCGCCTGGAGCGGGCGAGCGCCGTCCAGCACGACGGCACGCAGCCCGTCGGGGTGATCGCGCATCACCGTGAGGGCGAGCCGGGTTCCCTCGCCGACGCCGTGGAGATCCCACGTGTCGTAGCCGAGAGCGGTGCGCAGATCGGCGAGGTCTGCGGCGCTCGCCGCGGTCGTGTATGCGGAGAGGTCGACGCCGTCCTCGACGAGCCGATCGCGACACCGCTGGAGCTGGCGCAGGCGTCGCTCGTCGGCGGGACCATCCGCAAGAAGCGCGCCATCCTCGACGAAGTGCTCGAGATCGAGTTCGGGGCAGTCGAGCGTCGGCTCGGCGTGCACCTGGCCCCGCTGCTCGACGAGGATGACATCGCCCATGGCCCACTGCACGTCGACGAAGTCCGACAGCGACGACAGCGCCGCGCCGGAGACGATGAGCGGCGTCTCGGCCGATGCGTGCGGCGTCGGCACGATCGCGACCGCGAGGCGCAGCATCCGTTCCGGATCGGCGTCGGCGCTGCGGCGCTCGGGCACGGTCAGATAGCCGCAGCGCACTCGGTCGCGATGTGCGGCCGGAACGTTCACGGGGCAGGGCGCGGCTTCGTACGTCGCCGCGGTCTGCGGGGCCGCGACCGCGACATCGGGCACGAGTGCGGCGGGGGACGCCAGGAGGGCGCACAGCAGCACGCCGAATGCCGCGCGCATCCGACCGAACGGATGCCGCGGCGCACTCATGCCGTCACTATAAGGGGGCCCGGCTCGAAACGAGGTGCGCGGGCGGCTGGAGAACGAGCGGAGGGGCCGCCCGATGGGCGACCCCTCCGTACAGAGAAGCGGGTATGGATCCGCGTCTAGTTGCTGCCGCGCACGATCGCGATGATGCGCAGGATCTCGACGTACAGCCAGACGACCGTGACCATGATGCCGAAGGCGCCGAGCCAGCCGAACTTGCGGGGGGCGCCGTTGCGCACGCCGCGCTGGATCGAGTCGAAGTCGAGCACGAGCGAGTACGCCGCCATGATCACGACGAACACGCCGATGATGACACCCCACGGAATGCCGAACGGCCCTTCCATGCTGCGCAGGCCGAAGGCTCCGCCGGCGATCGGGGCGTTGAAGACCATGAGGCCGAGGTTGAGCAGCGAGAAGACGAGGTAGCCCAGCATCGCGATCATGAAGATCTTCGTCGCGCGCTTGGAGGCGCGGACCTTGCCGCTCGCGAAGAGGGCCAGCGTGACGCCGACGACCGACAGGGTGCCGAGGGTCGCCTGCAGGACGATGCCTTCGAACATCATCTCGAAGTATGCGGAGATCCCACCGACGAACAGGCCCTGGAAGGCCGCGTAGGCGACGATGAGGGGCGGGCGGATCTTCTTGCGCGACGTGAAGATGACGACCATCGCGAGGACGAAGCCGCCCAGCGCGCCGATGAGCCACGGAGCGATCGAGGGTGCCGGGTTGGTCGCCGTCACGGGCGCCATCGTCCAGACCCAGCCGACCACGGCGGTGACGAGCAGCACGCCGAAGAGGCCGACCGTCTTCCAGATGGTGTCCTCATACGACATGCGGTCGGTTTCGAGGGCTCCCGCGGCGGGGGCGGCGTACATGCCCTCGAGCTGAGCCTGGGTCGCAGCGTTCACGCCGGCCTGCTGGGCCGAAGAGAGGTTCGCGGCCTGGCGACCGCCGGGATACGTGCGCACCGCCCGCTCATCCTGGAAGGCCGGATTGTTGAAGGCGGGGTTGTTGAGGGCCATTGCTCTCACACTCCAAAGTCATGGGTTGCAACATCGTGCTGTCGATCCACGATATCGGACGGATGCTGCGCTTCGATCGATCCACCCTGTGAGACGGCCAAGAGGCGGCGAGTAGCCTGGAGCCGTGCCGCGCCGTCTTCCGCTCGTCATCGGCCATCGCGGTGCGCCGGGATACCGCCCCGAGCATTCGCGCTCTTCATACGACCTCGCTCTCGCGATGGGCGTCGACGCCGTCGAACCCGACGTCGTCGTGTCGCGCGACGGCGTGCTGGTCGTGCGGCACGAGAACGAGATCTCGACGACGACGGACGTCGCCGATCGGCCGGAGTTCGCCGATCGCCGCACGTCGAAGACGATCGACGGCGTCGAGCTCACGGGATGGTTCACCGAGGACTTCACGTGGGGGGAGCTCACGACGCTGCGGTGCCGCGAGCGGCTGCCCGACCTGCGTCCCTCGAGTGCGACGTTCGACGGCGGGCAGCCCGTGCTGCGGCTGCGTGACGTCCTCGACCTCGTGAGTGCCGGGTCGCTCGAGCAGGGCCGCGAGATCGGCGTGGTGCTCGAGATCAAGCATGCGACCTACTTCGCCTCGCTCGGGTGGGATGTCGCGGCCCTCGTCGCGAGCGAGCTCGCCGAAGCGGGCTGGGCGAGCGGCGACCTGCCGCTCACGATCGAGTCGTTCGAGTCGACCGTGCTCGTGGGACTGCGCGAGCGCGGCATCCCCGCGACCTACATCTATCTTCTCGAGGCGTCGGGCCGGCCCGCCGATCTCGTCGCAGCGCACGGCCGCGCCGCACCGACCTATCGGCAGACCGCCGCTCCGGACGGACTCGACGGGCTCGTCGGCGTCGTCGACGGCATCAGCGTGGACAAGCGCATGATCCTCGTGCCCGACAAGCTCGGACGCCTGACCGGTCCCTCTCGCGTCGTCTCGGATGCGCACGATCGCGGCCTGCGCGTCTACACGTGGACATGCCGCCCTGAGAACGCCTTTCTCATCGGCCAGTTCCGTTCCGGTCGTGTCCGGTCCGCGTTCGGCGACTGGATGGGTGAGTGGAAAGTGATCCGGGATGCCGGTGTCGACGGCGTCTTCGTGGACCATCCCGATCTCGGCGTCGGGTTCTTCCGCGACAACGCATCGACCGTACGGCCCCGTGACTGACCACGGGCGCGGGAACGCGCGGCCGCGGCTGATCCTGCTCGTCTTCGCGGGTGGCGTCATCGGCACGGCCGCACGCGAGGCCATCGTCCTCGCGCTTCCGGGCGGCGGCGTCCCGTGGGGCATCCTCCTGGTGAACCTGGTCGGCTCCTTCGCCCTCGGCTTCCTCGTGGCGGCGCTGGGAGCAGGGGAGACCGCCGCGCGGCGCGATGTGCGCCTGTTCGCGGGCACGGGTGCGATCGGCGGCTTCACGACGTACAGCGCGCTCGCGACCGACACCGTGGTGCTGCTGGAGACGCAGCCGTCCGTGGCGCTCGCGTACGCGCTTGGCAGCGTCGCTGCGGGTCTGGCTTGTGCCGCCGCGGGTCTCGCGCTCGCGGGGCGCCTGTTCCCGACGCGTCGGCCGCCGAAGGATGCTGCAGCATGACCCCTGGACTGTTCCTGCTCGTGGCGGTCGGCGGCGGGCTCGGCGCGGCGCTGCGGTTCGTCGTCGACGGCCTCGTCATGCGTCGAGCGAGCGGACGGTTCCCGTGGGGGATCCTCGTCGTCAATACGAGCGGATCCCTGCTGCTCGGCCTGGCAACCGGGCTCGCGGACTCGTCGGTGCTCGCCGCACCGTGGCTGTTCGTCCTCGGTGCCGGGGTACTCGGCGGCTACACGACGTTCAGTACGGCGATGCTCGACACGGTCGTCCTGCTGCAGCGGCGGGCCGCGCGCGGCGCTGTCCTCAACGCCGTCGGGATGCTCGCGATCACCGGCACGGCCGCGTTCGTGGGCCTCGTCCTGGGCCGATCGGTCTGACGGGTCGGGCGAGCGGGCCGTCAGGCGGGCTCCGGGTCGAAGAGATGGGCGCGCTGCGCATTCGCGATCGCCTCCGAGCGGTTCGCGGCCCGGAGCTTGCGATAGAGCAGGCGCAGCTGCGTGCGAATCGTGTTGTGCGACACCCCGCGCGTCTCGGCGATCTCGGCGTTGCCGAGCCCGCGCCGCAGCAGCACGAGAATCTCCCGCTCGACCGGCGTCAAGGCCGGCACCGCATCGTCGAGCGTCGGGCGCCGGTCATGGGATGCGGCATCCAGCACGGCGGCCACGCCGTCGGAGACGTTCCCGTCGGCGGCCTGCACCACGACGGCGAACACCTCCGCAGGAAGGAAGCGCAGGGCGAATCGGAACAGTCGCGGCGCGGGGTGGACACTCCACAGCGTGTCGAGCCGTGCCGCGGCCGCCTCGTGCAGTCCCCGGCATGCGAGGGCGGCGGCGCTCAGGACGCCCCCCGTGACGATGAGCCGCGGGAATGCCGTCGTGGCGGTGGCGGCCTCGAGCAGCGCCAGCGCGGTCTCCGGCGCGGCGCAGTACAGCTCGATGAGGGCTTCCGCGGTCAGGGTGAACCAATCGGGATGCGGTGCACCGGCGACGAGGGCGCGAGCCTCGTCAGCGCGGCCCGCACCGAGATGCGCGACGGTCGCCGCGAACGCGATGAACGTGCTGGGTCTGGCGTCATCCCAGAATGATGTGCTCAGCGACACCGTGGCCACGACGAACGAGTGATCCACCTGACCGGGGGTGACCAGTGCGCGGGAGAGAAGCAGGAGCGCATCCGCGGCGGAGCGCGTGGGCGCAGGCCGTACCCGCGCGGCCAGCGGTCGCACCCGCTCTATCGCGTCACGATCGTCGCCCTCCTCGATGAGCACGAGCGGCGCGGCATGACTGAACTCGAGCCCGTCAGGACGGGCACCGCCGGGGTCGCACGATCGGGTTCCGGCGAAGTCTTCTTCGGTCATCGCGGTCAACCGGTCGATCTGCGTCACCGTGTCGGCGGGATCGCCGTATTCCCGCATGACGCCGATGAAGCCGAACGCGAGGTCGTGGCGGTCCGTCTGCACGGCGGCCCAGAACGCGAGGAAGAGATCCGCTGCGACGCGCTGTGCCACGCCGGGGTCCTGGTCGGCGCGCCGACGGACACGCGAATCCTCCGTGGCATCCAGCATCCCGGCCACGCGCTCGAGATGCTGGATGGCGACCGAACGTCGCCCGGCGTAGGCGGCCGCCATGGCCCGCCGGCAGTCGAGCCGGAACCGGGGAAACGCGTCCATGTCGTGGGGAGGGACGAACGCGTCGAGGCAGGTCGCGGCATCCCGGATCGTCTGCGGGTTGGCCCCGATCGTGCGGATCCGCAGCTCACCGGCGAGCAGCAGCAGGCTCGGGTGGCCGTCGAGATCGCGCGACGCGGCCAGCAGCGCATCCTGCGTCTCGGCGTTCGTGAACACGAGGAAGCGGCGGTGCTGATCGAACACGAGATCGTCGGCCTCGGCGAGGCGTCCCAGCTGCAACAGGTAGAAGAGCTGTGCGGTGATGCGCCCGTCCTCGCGCGTCCGCCGCAGGGCGAGCTCCCACTGACGTCGGCGCTCGTGAGGGTCGATCTGCTCGTCGAGCACGCGCCAGGATCCCGTCGTCCACACGAAATCGCGCTGCCCCGTCTCGTCATCGATGTCGAATTCGCCGAGCGGAATGGCCTCCAGCCGATCGATCTGCGCCGAGTCGGAACGCGCATCTCGATCGTCGACGCTCCCGGCCAGCAGCTGAGGTGAGAATCTGCGGAACCCCGATCCTCTGCGCAGCAGTCCCGCGAACGAGCTCTCCGCTATCGCCGTCCGCGCGGCGAGGTGCTCGAGGAGCGTGCGCTCGAACGTGAAGGCGAGGCTCGCCCAGACGCCCTCTCCGCGTCGGCGGCGCAGGCGCGCGAGCTGCTGCCGCACGAGTACGGGCACCCCTCGAAGTCGCATGACGAGCTCATCGCGGATCTCGGAAGCGAGCGGAACGCCGGAGGCCTCGACCAGTGCCGCCACCTCGTGCTCCGTGAAGCGGAGGTCGCGCTCATCCAGCACGCGCGCGTCGATCCCGGCGATGACCTCGGGTTCCGGGGTGTCGAGCGTGGACAGCACGATGCGCGTCCGCGGACCCGCTGCCGCGACGATCCTGTCCCACAGCGCGTCGTCCCGCCCCGTCACGACGTCGTCGAGGAAGATCACGACGGGCGACGAAGCGGGCATCAGGAGTGCGGCCGCTGCGGCCTCGCGGCCGTCCGGCCAGAACATGCGCGGGGGGTCGCCGCGACGAACGAGGTGCTCGTCGCAGGCGCGCATCCATTCCGTGCGCCCCCAGCCCGGCAGCGCCGCGAGCACCGTCAGCGAGGGCAGGCGCTCCCACAGCTCGTGGAAGCGCGACCGATCCAGGCGTCTCCAGATCGCGTCGCGTTCGGCATCCTTGGGCACGGGTCCTCGATCTCGTCGGCGTCCGTCGTCACAGCTCGCTCTCTGCGGGCAGAGCGCTCCTCCGTCGATATTCTGTCGGAGTCTCGCCCGTGATCCGCAGGAGCTGCGCACGAAGGCGCGAAGGGCTCGCGAAGCCCGCACGGAACGCGATGTCGCTGATGCTGAGATCAGGGTGCGCGGCGAGAAGCTTCTGCGCCGTGTGCACGCGCCGCAGCGCGAGCATCGCGGCGACTCCGCTGTCGGCGTATCGGTAGAGCTGGCGCCGGCTGACGTGCAGCTCGTGCGCGAGCTGCACGACGTCGAGGCGAGGGTCGGTGTGCCGTGCGTCGACGACCGCGGCGAGCCGTGCGCGGAAGGTCGCCTCGTGGGACGTCGCCGCGGCGGTGCGGGGATGTTCCTGCAGGATGCCGCGCAGCAGACTGACGAGCGCATCGTCGAGCGAACGCGAGCTCGCCGCCTCGCCGCTCGGAAGATCCCGGGCGAGGCTTTCGAGCAGAGCACGGGATGCGCGCACGAGCGCGGTCTCCGAGAGCTGCGTCACGGGAGCCAGTGATGATCCGGTGACGCAGACGAGCGGAACCGCCAGCGCCACGATGTGAGCGCGGGGCGGCGCGGGGATGCGTGGGGTGAGACTCGTCAGGAGCATCGCCGTGACGGCGTCGGCGTGCGGGCCGCGGCTCGTGCGCACGTGCGTGAGCAGGGCGTAGGGACGCCGTGCGGTGAGAGGCGTCGCCGCGCGTTCGACGGCGGCGACGGCGCCGGAGACGATCAGACAGTCCGCGAGTTGCGAGATCCGTGCGGTCACCCTCACCCTCTGATCAGCCTTCCTTCGATCGCGACGGCGCCAGCGTATGAGGCCTCTCTCGAGGATCGAGCGTCGAGGCCGGGTTATCACCCCGGGCAATCACCCCCCCTGGCGTCCGCACGCCGATCGTGTGCGTGCGCGGCAGCGCGTCGCCGGGCATCGACTGTTCCGTGCCCAGTTGCTGGTCGGAGTTGAGACAAGAACCTGGTCCCGCCCGGATACTCGGTATCTTCACAGGTGAAAGTGCTGCCGACTCCCGAGGGAGTCAACGCCGATGAACGGGAGATCACCATGACCGACGACACGCCGCAGCCGATCCGCCCCACCGATGGCAAGGGCTGGCTCGACCTCGGACCGCGCGACATCTGGCGCGATCGCGAAAACCCCGACATCCTCGTGTCGCCGCCCACCGACGGCGGAACCGTGATGAACATGAGGTACAGCTTCTCGGACTCCCACCAGCGGCTTCAGCCCGGCGGGTGGGCGCGCGAGGTCACGAACCGCGACCTCCCCTCGTCACAGGATGTCGCCGGCGTCAACATGGCTCTCGAGCCGGGCGCCTACCGCGAACTGCACTGGCACAAAGAGGCGGAGTGGGGCCTCATGCTCGTCGGCAACGCTCGCGTCACGTCGGTCGACGAGAAGGGCCGGTACTTCATCGACGACATCGTCGCCGGTGACCTCTGGAACTTCGAGGCTGGCCTGCCGCACTCGATCCAGGGTCTCGACCAGGGTTGCGAGTTCCTGCTCGTCTTCAGCGAGCCGGACTTCTCCGAGAACAACACCTTCCTCCTGTCGGACTGGTTCATGCACACGCCGCAGGACGTCGTCGCGGCGAACTTCCGCAAGACCGAGGGCGAGATCTCGCAGTTCCCGAAGGAAGAGCTCTACATCTTCAAGGCCGACGTCCCCGGCCCCATCGCCGACGTCGAGCGTGCCACTCCGGCAGGCAAGGTGCCGTCGCCGTTCACCTTCCACATGAAGGATGCCGAGGTGATCGAGTCCGAGGCCGGCCGTGTGCGGATCGTCGACGTCAACAACTTCCCCGCGGCCAAGACGATCTCGGCCGCCTTCGTCGAGGTCGAACCGGGCGGCATGCGCGAGCTGCACTGGCACCCGAAGGCCGCGGAGTGGCAGTACTACATCCAGGGCAAGGCGAAGATGACCGTGTTCCTCTCGGGAGGCGTCGCGCGCACGTTCGACTTCCAGGCCGGCGATGTCGGGGTCGTTCCGCTCGTCGCGGGACACTACGTGCAGAACACCGGCGACGAGCCGCTCATCTTCGTCGAGGTCTTCAAGCACCCGGAGTACTCCGACATCTCGGCGCGCAAGTGGCTGGCATCCAACCCCGTGCACATCGTCGCGGACCACCTGCTGTCGACGGACGTCTTCGTCGAGTCGCTGCCCACGGACGACACCCCGGCACCGGTGATCTGGTACGACCAGTCGAAGATCCAGAAGTAGTCGTCATGGCCCGCATCCTTGTCGTCTATTCGAGTCTTTTCGGAGCGAACGCGGAGCTGGCAGGCCTCACCGACTCCGCCCTCGGCGCGCTCGGCGCCGAGGTGCGGGTCCGGCACGTGCGGGAGGTCGCGCTGTCGCGCGACGTCCAGCCCGCCGCCGCTGAAGGAGACATCGCATCGGCCGACGACCTCGCGTGGGCCGACGGCTTCGTCGTCAGCTCACAAGCCCACACGGGCCTCTTGTCCGCATCGATCAAGGCGTTCATCGATGAGAATCACGACGCCGCCGTGGCCGGCGCGTTCGTGAACAAGACCTTCACGGCGATGGCGACGTCGAACTTCGCGCACGCGGGACAGGAACGCGTCGTCGACGACCTCAACGCCGTCGGCGCCGCCTGGGGCTGCATCCTCGTGCCCCCGAGCACCGCGAACGACACGATCAACAAGCTCGACGGCAACCCGTACGGGCTCAGCTTCGTGCTCGCGCACGGCAAGATCCCCGACGTCGACACGGCGAAAGAGGTCCTCGCCGAGCATCTCGGACGATTCGTCGCCGTCACCGACGCCGTGGCGCCGCTGCGTGCCGGCGCCGCCGCCCCCGCGGCCGGGAACCGACCGCCCACTGCTGCAGACGCCCTCGGCTGAGCCCGAGGCGAAAGGAGACACCATGTCAAGCTCTGCACCGACCGGAGTCCAGGTCATCCAGGAGCATCCCGAGAAGATCCGCTTTCCCCTCATGGAGATGCCGTTCGTCGGCTTCCTCCTCGCCTTCATCGCCGGAACACTGAACGCCTGGACCCTCGCCAACGCGTCGACGTTCTCCACTGTCCAGTCGGGCAACGTGCTCTCCAGCGGGTACTGGCTCATCCAGGGAGACTGGGAGAAGTTCCAGTTCCCGTTCATCTCGGTCATCGCCTTCGGGGTGGGGTCCGCGCTCGCGGGCATCCTGATGACGGCGTTCCTGCGCAGCGGGCGCACCTTCACCGTGGGCATCCTCACCGTCCAGGTCGTCCTTCTGATCGTGCTGGGGATCTTCGCACTGGTCGTCGTCGGCTCGTCGCCGGTGCCGTGGGACAGCGGACTGGACCTCGGCAAGCTCCCGAAGGAGCACGCGCAGTACATCGCGTACGGCATCAGCTTCGTCGCCGGAGCACAGGGCAACGCGTTCCATAAGAACCACGGCATGCTCTATGGAGCCGTCGCGGTCACCTTCGTCGTGCAGATGGCCTTCAACTTCCTCGTGCAGGCCGCCTTCAAGAAGGAAGGCATCAACGGCACGCCGAACCTCAAGTGGGCAGGCATCTTCTTCCTGACGCTCCTCGGGTTCGCGGGTGGCGGTGCGATCGGCTTCCTCGCCGATGCGCTCATAGCCAACGGTGCATCGATCTTCCTCTCGGCGCTCATCGCGGTCCTGATCCTGATCGCGGCGCTCGTCATGAAGCGCAAGAACGTCGACCCGACGCCGGCCGGCAGTTTCGCGTGACCCGTGAGGAGGCGGGCGGGGCGACGAGCCTCCGCCCGCCTCCTCCGCGTCTGCGGGAAAGCCCGCCGGCGACACCAGTGAGGACCGTCCGACGATGATGACGAGAGCAGCGACGACCCGCAGCCCCTACCTCGTCCTGCTCGTCTGCGGTCTGCCGTTCCTCATGATGACCATCGACGGCACGGTCGTGAACGTCGCCCTGCCGACGATCGCTAAGGACCTCGGCGCCTCGCTGCAGTCGCTGCAGTGGATCGTGAGCGCCTACATCCTCGTCATCGCGAGCTTCGTGCTCATGGCGGGAATGCTCGCGGATCGCTTCGGTCGACGCCGGATCCTCGCGATCGGCGTCGCGGTGTTCACGGTCGGATCGTTCCTGTGCGGTCTCGCGCCCGACGAGGGTCTGCTCATCGCCTCGCGCGGCTTCCAAGCGATCGGCGGCGCCATGATCTCGCCTTCCGCGCTCGCGATCGTGACGAACACCTTCACTCAGCCGGCGGCGCGGGCCAAGGCTCTCGGCTGGTGGTCGGTCATCGCCAGCGCCGGCATCGCGATCGGTCCCCTGCTCGGCGGGCTGCTCGTGCAGTCGCTCGGGTGGCGCGCGGTGTTCTGGGTCAACATCATCCCCGGCGTGATCGCCGTCATCGCGCTCCTCGTCTGGGCGCCGGTCTCGCGTGCGGCCAAGACGAAGCCCTTCGACCCGGTGGGACAGATCCTGCTCGTGCTCGTCCTCGGCAGCGTCGTGTTCGTCATCATCGAGCTGTCGACCCTCGGGTGGAGCTCGCCCTTCATCATCGGCGGGTGCGTGATCGGCGTCGTCGCGCTCGTCAGCATGATCGTCGTCGAACGACGCAAGACCGAGGCGCTCATCCCGTTCGAGCTGTTCCGCAGCCGCGCGTTCACGACGTCGATCCTGACGCTCGTGTTCGGTGTGCTGGGCCTGGGCGCCGTCGCGTTCACGTTGAGTCTCTTCTTGCAGAACTACCGCGGGCTCTCCCCGGCAGAGGCCGGGCTGTTCACGCTGCCCATGGCGGTCGGATCGATGATCGCGGCACCCCTGGCGGGACGCGTCGTCGCGGCGGGCCGTGCACGTGCCGTCCTGGTGTTCGCGGCCGTGCTCATCATCGTCGCCGGTGCCGCATTCTGGGTCACGGCCGATGCGGCGATCTGGCTCGTGCTCATTCCGTTCCTCCTCGTGGGCCTCGGCTTCGGAGCGCTCAACGACCCCGTCAACGTGTCCGCCATCTCCGAGCTGCCGAACGAGAAGGCAGGCTTCGCGGCGAGCCTCATCGCGATGGGCCGACAGGTCGGCCAGGTGCTCGGCGTCGCGGTCGCCGGCGCGCTCCTGGCGGCGGGGCTCGGCGCCGACATGAAGGCGCATTTCGCCGAAGCGGCGACGTCGGTGTGGATCCTCCTCATCGTCGTCGGCGTCGTCATCCTCGTGATCAACGTCCTCCCCGCCCGAACCGGGGCACTCCCGCCGGCGCACTCCGTCCCGACCGTGCGGCATGCTCCGCCGCCCGCCGGCTGAAGGGTCAGGCGCATCGTGCACACTCCGACCCCTGCTCGTCCGTGGCGGCCCTCGCTGTGGCTGAGGTCGCTCGCGTCGACCGCGCCGGCCCGCTGGCCCGTGGGTCGATCGATTCGGACGAGCATCTCCGTCGCCGCGCCGCTCATCGTCGCTTCGCTCCTGGGCCACGCGGTGGTCGGGATGTGGATCAGCATGGGGTCGCTGCTGCTGGCGATGGGTGAGCACGCCGACGCGTATCCGTCCCGGTTCCGCCGCATCCTGATCTGCGCCCCCATCGCGTCGGCCTCCTACCTTCTCGGCTGGTTGTCCGGGGCGCCGCCCGTCGTCACGATCCTGGTCATGACGCTCCTCGCGTTCGGCGGCGGGATCCTCAGCGGCTACTCGGGACCGCTCTCGGTCGCGACGATGCAGGGCATGCTCACGGCAGCCATCGCGATCGGCGTCCCCGCGGCCGCACCCTATTGGCCGGCGGCGGTCCTCTTTCTCGCGGGCGCTGCCCTCTATGCGCTGCTGCTCGGCATCGAAGCCCTCTTCAACCGTCATCGGCCCCAGCGCGACGCACTCGCCGCGGTGCTGCGGGCGCTCGCGGATCTGTCGCACACGCGGGCGGAGGGCGGGGACGACGTCGTGGCCGGGCGCGCCCGCACGGTCGCCGCGATCGACACCTACGCGCAGATGGAGATCGCGCTGCGGGGGAGCGCGCAGGGTCCGACCCGCGAATACGCCCGCTCGGCTCTCATCACGCGAGCGGCCGATCAGCTGCTCGCGCGCCTGCTCGCGCACGACGTGGACCGTGCGCTGTGCGCGTCGGCCGCGACGCGGCTCACGACCGCGGCCGACGCGGTGGCGAGCGGACACCGCCCGGCCGCTCGCACGTCACCCGACGGCGCGCTCGTGCGGGTCGGGATGCTCGAGGATGCCATCTGGGGCAAGAGCTCAGCGCCCGCGGACGATGCGCCGCCCGGGCGCCGCGTCTCGGCGCCGAGCCCCGAGCTGCTCATGACGGCTGTGCGGCTCGCGTTGTGCACGGCCCTGGCCTACATCGCCTTCTACCTCGTGCCTCTCGCGCACCCGTACTGGATCGCGCTGACGGTCGCGCTGGTGATGAAACCCGATCTGGGCTCGGTCTTCGCGCGCGGCGTGCTGCGCAGCGCCGGCACCGTCGGAGGCGCCGTCATCGCCATCGGCGTGGGTGCGGTCATCCACGAGCCGCTGCTCCTCGGCGCCGCCGTCGCCGTCCTGGCCGCCGTACTGCCGTGGGCGGCCGCACGCTCGTACGCCCTGCAGGCACTGCTGCTGACGCCGCTCATCATGGTGCTGCTGACGATGATCGCGTCGGGGGAGTCCGTGTCGGACCTCTCGACGGCCCGCATCCTCACGACCGTCATCGGAAGCGCGATCGTCATCGTCTTCGGCTACCTCATCTGGCCCTCCGCCCGGCACGCGCGCATCGCCGCCCCGTTCGCATCGTCGGTCGCCGCGCTCACGCAGTACGCCGGCGACGTCGCAGCCGGAAAGGATGCCGCGACGATCACCGCGGATCGTCGCCGGGCGTACCGGACGCTGTCGGACACCAACGTGAGCGTGCAGCGCACTCTCGCCGAGCCGCCGCCGGCGGGCCGCGAGGCGTGGGCGTGGATCCCCGTCGTGACAGCCGCCGAACGCGTCGCCGACCGGATCACGGATGCTTCGGCCTCGCGTCCGCCGCAGGATGTGTCGGCGGACCTCCCGGCCTTGAAGGCGATCGCGGCGGAGCTCGAGTCCTTCGCTGCCGACGCCGACGTGAAAGAGCGTCCCGTGCGCGTGCCGGCTCCTCCCGCGCACGGCGGGGAATCCGCCGACGCCGTCGTGCGCGAGCTCGCGGACGAAGTGGCCAATCTGCGGCCGATGCTCGAGCGGCGGCATCCGGATCGTGCCGAACACGGCGGCCGCGGCCGCCCATCCCGCTAGCCTCATAAACGTGACAGACACGACCCCTGCACCCGCCACCGGCCTCGAGGTCGGGTTGACCACCTGGTCCTCGCCCAACCCGTTCGGAGAGGCCACGGCATATGTCCTCGTGCATCCGCTCACGCGGGCCGACGACGGCACGCTCGCGGAGGCCGTCACGGGCATGGGGCTCAAGCGGCTCGACGCCGACGGCGACATCCTGCCGATCGGCACCGAGATCCTCTACGCGTCGCTGCGCGCCCTGCGCGTCGAGCTGTGCACCCCGGCGGGTGTGTGGCTCGACCAGCCCGTCACCGACGACTGGACGGCCAATGCCGTCGGCCGTCGATACGTCGTTCTCGTCGTCGGCACGCAACCGCTCGCCGACGACGCCGATGGTGAGGCGCTGAGCGCCTACCTCGCCGACCGCGAGCACATCTACACGGCGCTGGTGAAGATCCGCGTGCGCGTCGAGAACCCCTGACCGACGCTAGAACGCGCCCGTGATGCTGCGGCGCATGATGTAGCGTCCGACGAAGGCCGACCCCGCGACGGCGAACATCATCGGCACGTAGAAGTCGAAGCTCTGACCCGTGAACTCGATCACGATCACGAGCGCGCTGATGGGGGCGTGGATCGCGCTGGCGAGGAACGCCGCGGCACCGACGACGGCGAACGCGGCGATGGGGGTACCGGGCCAGAAGATGTTCCAGATGCCGCCGAGGAGCGCGCCGAGCGAGGCGCCGAAGGCGATCGACGGTGTCAGAGTTCCACCGGCCGTGCCCACACCGTAGGTCGCGAGGGTCACGGCGGCCTTCACCGCGATCGCGAGCGCGAGCACGATGAGCGTCGTGTCGGCGTTGAACGCGGTCGTCGAGAGGGGGCCGCCGTCGCCGAGGATCTCGGGCAGGGGCCACGCGATGAGCCCCACCGCCGCGTAGGTGAGGGGCATGAGCCACAGGATGCGCGCCGTCGTCGGGCGGCGTGCGATGAGCCAGCCGATCCCCCGCGCGAACCAGGCGCCGCCCAGACCGAAGATCGGTCCCGCGAGGATCGCCCAGATGTACAGCTGCGGTGTCACCTCCATGCGCTCGAGCGCGAACAGCGGCGTCTCGGGCACGAGCAGGCCGCCCACCGTCGCCGCGATCGCCGAGGTCGTGACCGCCATGATGACCACCGGTACGCGGAAGCCGAGGTAGACGACCTCGAGGGCGAAGATCGCGCCGCCCAGCGGGATGTCGTAGACCGCGGCGAGGCCCGCGCCCGCGCCGCACGCGACGAGGGCCTTTCGCTCTTCGCTCGAGAGCCCGGACTTCGAGCTGAGCCAGGCGCCCACGAGCGCGCCCATCTGACGCGGGGCGAGCTCGCGGCCCGCCGAGCCGCCGAGTCCCACGACCACCATCTGCAGCAGTCCGTCGGCGATCGTCTTGAAGGTCGGCATCTTCTGCCCCTGCACGGCATCGTCGTCCGAGATGGGCAGGGGCGGCCGGCGCCGCAGCAGGTACCAGCCGATCGCGCCGATGATGCCCGCCGACGTCACCGCCGCGAAGCGACGCCACGGCGGCGTCTGCTCGATCGACTCGAGCAGCGTGCCCGAGCCGGGACTGTGCCCGAACGCGAGGTACGCCGTCGCGTTGAGCACGAGCACGATGGCGATGCCCGCGAGCCCCGCGCCGACGCCGACGGCGATCGTGACGAGGGCGAGCCGCAGCCAGTCTTTGCGGCCCGGCTGGTGCCCCTGCACGCTCATGCTCATCCCGCGCGGGCCGTCAGCACCTGGGCGCCGACGGCGACCGCAGACGCGAGAGCCGATAGCAGGTCGGCCGGAGGCGTCCCCGGAGCGGGCTCGGGTGCCGGATCGGGCAGGATGCTGCGCGCGACGGGCCGTCCGATCAGGGCGGTCAGATCCCGGGCGGTCACGAAGAAGTCCAAGCCGTTGCCCGGACGGTACGAGCGTTCCGCCCGCACGGAGCCGTCGGCTGCGAGAACCTCGATCCGGAACACGAGGATGCGCCGTCGCCCGCCCTCGTAGACCTCCTCGGACTCGTGGCTCCAGTGCCGCATGACCGCCTGGGGCGGCGGGAGGTCCTCGAGGCCGGGCACGCCGACCGTGGCCTCGCTGCGTGCCGAACGCGGTTCGAGCACCGAGGCGAACTCGGCGCGCGCGACGTCGGGCGCAGCGCCGTCGCCCAGTGCGACATGTACGCGCAGGCGTTGACTCGTGCGGTTGGTCAGCTCGAGCGCCTCGTCGGTGAGACGAACGTGCACGACGTCCGACGCGCGGATGGCGGGCAGATCCGACGCCGGATCCTCGGGCGCCTCTGCGGCCCCGGGGGCGTCGGCGGTCTCGGCGGGCGGTGCGGGCGCGTCGGAGACGACGATGCCGGGCGCGGCCGTCGCCCCCAGACTGAACGCCAACTCGACCATCGAAGACACCTGCTGGGCGACCGCTGCTCCATGCCGCGCGTGCGCGCGGTCGAACACGAGCACGATGTCGGCGTCGGGGTGGTCGGCGATGAGCTGGGCCGCGGCGATGGAGCCGGGCGGCACGGCGGCGACGATAGCCCCGGGTCGCGAGGTGAGGGTGTGCAGGGAGCGTTCGGGCTGTGCGTGCGGGAACTCGCGCCATTCGGGTGCGGCCGCGCGCGCGATGACGCGGCCCGCGATGCCGGAGTGCACCGCCGAGCCCTGTGTGCCGCGTCCGTTGAGGTGCGCGACGCGACGGCGTGACGTCGAGGCGAGGGCCGCGCCGACGTAGAGCTCGTAGGCCGACACCGATTCGGCGGGGGTCACGACGGCGACCGGTCCGGCGAGCGGGGCGGAGGCGGCCGGCAGCACGACGAGGGCGAGGGGGGACTCCGTTGCATCGGCAGCGGCTGCGGAGGCTGCTGCGCCGAGCCGCTCCGCGACGGTGTGCCGGCTCTCGGCGCCGCGTTGCGCGATGGCCGCGATGACGCTCTGCGCTGCGACCGCGTCGAGGGCGGCCGCGTACTCGCGCGCTTCAGCGACGTCGGCAGTCGGGGGCGTGGCATCCGTCGCGTCGAAACCGAGCTCGCGCAGGCGCCGGAGCACCGACTCGTCGGCGTCGGCGGACGCGGTGACGACAGTGGCGATGGCCATGCACGTCAGCCTAGCGACGGCTCTCGCGGGCGAACGGCGCACGCCTCAGTCGGGCACGCATCGGACGGCGCTCGCCGCCCGGCGGCTCATGCGCGGTCACGCACCGACGGGCGCGGCGACAGGGGGCGCGGATGCCGGGAGCTCGACCAGCCGCGATCGATAGAGCTCGGCGAGTGCCACCGGGCCGGCGGCGAACGCGCGCCGCTGCGCGTCCGCGCCCGTTCTGCCCGCCGTGGCCTGGATGATCAGGTCCGCGACGCTCGCACGGTCGATCGGGTCGTGGATATGCGGGATGATGCGGCGATAGAGCCCTCGCAGGACCTGTGGCGCCGGTGCGAGGCGTCCGCTCGACGGGTCGACCAGTGTCGCCTCCGTGCCGTGCCGGGACGCGTGCCAGAGAGCCGCGTCGGTCAGCGTGTGCTCGGCGTCGTCGACGCGCTCCTTCGTCGCGACGTCGGTGAGGGCGCGGATGAGCACGGCGAGGCCGATGCTCGACCACGCGTCGAGCTGCGCGTCGCACACACGCACTTCGAGCGTGGGATAGGCGGTCGGCAGTCGCACGTTCCAGTTGATCGTGGCGGAGTCGCTCGTGGCGCCGATCCCCCGCAGAGCCGAGACGGTCTCGTCGTGGTGCGCGGCGTCGCGGAAGCGCGGCGGAACGCCGTAGGTCGTCCAGCGCCGGCTGTGCACGGCGCGCCAGCTGGCGAAGCCCGTGTCGCGACCGCGCCAGAACGGAGAGTTGGCAGAGAGAGCGAGCAGGACGGGGATCCAGGGCCGCAGGGCGTTGGACGCACGCACGCGATCCTCGCGGTCCGCGATCCCGATGTGCACGTGCAGTCCGTTGATCTGGTGGTCCTGGACGAGCGCGCCGATGTCGGCGCCGATGCGCGCGTAGCGGTCGTCGGGAGTGAGCGCGGCGTCAGCGGCGAGGTCGAAGGGCGTGCCCGACGCGGCCGCCAGGACTCCGGCATCCGTGGCCCAGCCGGCGAGGCGGCGCCGAAAGCCGCAGACGGCGTCGAGGGCATCCGCGGACGTGCGGCAGATCGGCGTGGAGAACTCGACCTGCGACGGGAAGAACTCCTTGTCGACGAGGCCGCCGTCGGTCGCGGCACCCAGATCGCGGATCGCGTCGAGGCCGAGCGGCACCGGACGAAGAGTGATCGGGTCGAGCAGCACGTACTCCTCTTCGATGCCGAACGTCGCGGCCATCGGGGCTCCCCTCGTTCGGCGTCCTTCGGGACAGCGAACACCAGCGGGCCAGGCCGCGCACGAGGCTTGACAGTCACGAGCTGTTGCGACAGTGCTCGGCTCGACTGGGCAGGAAGCGGGAATCCGGGCAGACTGGAGGACGGCCATCGCGCAGTTCACCGGGGAGTCGTCCATGTTCAGAAGAGTCACATCGATCCTGACGATCGCGGCGGTCGCGGTTCTTGCGGCGTTCACTCCCGTCAGCGCCGCGGCGACGATCCTCGTCGACGTGGCGGCGAGCCCCGAGACGATCACGGTCGGGCAGACCTCGACGATCACCGCGACCGACCTCGGCGGCATCGACTCGGTGGTCTTCGAGCTCGATGCGACACCGGGCGGTCTGCTGTCGTCGGGCGGTTCATCCGGTGCGACACTCGAGGTCGCCGCCAGTGGCGGGACCGCGCAGGTCGAGTTCAGCGCGACCGAGCCGGGGACGTTCGAGATCATGGTCGTCGAAGGCGGCACGACTCTGGCTGCGACCGCTGTCGTCGTGTCGGCGCCGATCGAGTCCGGTCCGGGCGCTGCCACGCTCACCGCGACGCCCGAGTCGATCGGTGTCGGAGACAGCGCGACCGTGACCGCCGAGGGCTTGGGCGATCTCGCCGAGGCGACCTTCGGTCTCGACGGGACGCCGGGCGGAATGCTCTCGCACGAGTCGACGACCGCCACCATCGTTCCGGTGCCCGTGGCCGACGGCGGTGCGGTTGCCGAGTTCACCGCGACGGAGCCCGGGATCTTCACGATCACGGTGGCGGACGGTGAGACGGTGCTCGCGATGACCACCGTGACCGTCGACGAGGCCCTCACGACGCCGTCGAGCACACCCAGCGCTTCGCCCACGTCGACGGACACCGAGGCGGATGCCTCCGGGTTCCCCTGGATCCTCGTGGGCATCGCAGCGCTCGTCGTGATCGCCGGAGTGGTCGTCGCGATCGTCCTGGTGCGCCGGCGAAAGACCGCCTGATCACCCTTTACACGCCAGAGAGCGACGTGTCGACCCCTGGATCGGGGGAGGATGACTGCCTAACGTGACCCGTACCGGCCCGCGACGGTTACGTCGCACGGTGCCCCCAGCACCGATGCCCGTCCCCAGCGGGCGCGCGACGGCTCCGGGCCGGTACAGGTCGTCCCGGACGATCAGCGCCAACTGACTCGTCCGGGACGTCCGCCGTAAGGCGGGAAGTTCAGTGACCCCCAGTCCCCAGGACTCCCCATGAGACGAGGCGAAAGGCAGATCCGCCAAGATCCCCCAGTGCCTTCTTCCCCGTCTGAGAAAAAGCTAACGTGTCCGCCACAAGGGGGACAAGCGGATCTGAGAGTCTTTGGCAATTCCTGAGGTTCGGGCGTTGTGCACCGTTCTTCCCTGAGGATGCGGGTGGTCGTACGGTCCGGAACGACTCCCGTTGACGGGGCCTACCGGACAGGCGTCATGACGTCCAGACTCGGGTCAGGTCTTTCGTCGACCGAACCCCAGCCGTCGTTCTCAGGAAAGGACCGGGACTCGTGGAAAGAGTGCGGGGGACGACCGGACGCACATCGCCACGGCATCGGTGGGTCGCCGCCCTCTTCGCGGCTCTGCTCACCATGATGGGCGGTGTCGTCGCGCTGATCGAGGTGCGCCTGATCGGCGACCTGATCGAGCAAGACGGTCTCGAGGCGTTCTACCACCAGCCGGTCGACGCGCTCGACGGAGATCCGGGCTCGCTCGTGAGAAGCGAGCCGCTGTTGGGGGTGCCCCTGGATGCGCGGGCGTGGCGCGTGATGTACCGCTCGACCGATCTGAACGGAGACCCCGTCATCGCGACGGGGGTCGTCGTCACGCCGCTGGGTCCCGCGCCGGCCGGTGGACGGACGGTCGTGTCGTGGGGGCATCCGACGACGGGGTCTGCGCGATCCTGCGCTCCCTCGCTCGGGGTGGACCCGTACATCGGCGTCGAGGGGATGCGGGTTCTGCTGGATCGCGGATACACCGTGGTCGCGACCGACTACACGGGGATGGGCGCGGACGGTCCCGACTCGTACCTCATCGGCGTGACCGAGGGGCATAGCGTCCTGGATGCGGTGCGAGCCGCGCAGGCGATCCCCGCCGCCCAGGCCGGCTCGGACGTCGTGCTGTGGGGTCACTCTCAGGGCAGGCAAGCCGTGCTGTTCGCCGCCGAACTCGCCGCGGACTATGCGCCGGAGCTCACCGTGCGTGCCGTCGCCGCTGCCGCTCCTGCCGCAGACCTCACGGCGCTCATGAAGACGCACCTCGACGATGTGTCCGGCGTCACCATCGGGTCGTACGCGTTCTCGGCCTTCGCCGAGATCTACGCCGACCGCGGAGCGGAACTCGGCGACATCCTCACGCCGGAGGCCCTGGCGATCCAGCCGCAGATGAACGACCTGTGCTTGCTCAGCCACATCTCCGAGTTGCACGAGATCGCCGGTCCCGTCGTCGGCAACTTCGTCTCGGCCGATCCCACCACCGTCGAACCGTGGGCGACGCTGCTCGAGGAGAACTCAGTCGGAGCATCCGCGTTCTCGGCGCCGCTGCTCGTGGTTCAGGGGCTCGAGGATGAGCTGGTGCGACCCGCCGACACGGAAGGCTACGTCGCGCATGCCGAATCGCTCGGCATGGACGTCACCTACCGCACGATCTCGATCGCCACACACGGCACCATCGCCTACCTCGGTCTCATCGAGCTCGTGACGTTCCTCGACGGGGTCGGCGTGTGAGGCGGGACGGATCGTCGAGCCTGCGCGCACATGGGGTCGGATGCTGCTGAGCGGTGCGCGCCGTCGGCACAGGCCTCGACGCGGCATTCACGCTCGCCGACGGCGGCGTCATATCCGGCGCCGGTCGTTGCGTCGTTGCGACGTGCTCAGGCGTCCGGGGTGAGTCGGTCGCGCACTCGCGTTCGGTCGAGCGCTGGCGTTCAGTCGAAGAGGAATCGGTCGTCGCCGGTCCTCCCGGATCGTCGCGGTCGTCACCGATCGTCACCCATCGTCGCGTCGTTGCGACGCGGTTCAGACGTCCGAGGTGAGTCGGTCGAGGAGTGTTGTGGGTGAGGATGTGACGGGTCGCCATTTCAGGTGGGGGTCCCACCAGGCGGGTCCGCGGATTTCGGGGACGCCGCGTCTCATCCGGATGTGCCATCCGCTGGTGTCGAGGGTGCGGTGGTGCCACCAGCACAGGGGCACCCCGTTGCTGGTGTGTGTGGGTCCGCCCTGGGCGTGTTCGACGACATGGTGCAGTTCGCACCATTCGAAGGGGACGTGGCATCCGGGGATGATGCAGCCCCCGTCGCGGAGCCCGATCGCGCGGCGTTGGCGGCGGTTGAACACGCGTTCCTGGGTGTGGATCGACACGATCCGGTCGTTCTCGCCGAGCACGACCCGCTGCACCGCCCCGGAACAGGCGATGTGCCGGGCGACGGACAGGGATACCGGGTCGTTCAGGCCGCTGAGGAACGCGGCACCCTGCCCGGTGGCGAGGTCCTTTTCCCGCACGGACACCACGAGCGTGGGTGCGGCACCACCCAGGGTGGGAAGGGCAGCGGACTCGGCGGCGGTGGTCAGCATGATCGCCAACGCGTCGTGCTGCTTCTGCGTGCGGGTGCGGTCATCGGCGGTGCCCGGCAACGGTTCGTCACGATCACCGTCGTCGTGGCCGTCGAACCGTGGCCCGGTGACCGGCACCCCGTTCACTTTCGGGTTCAGCAGGGCATCGAACCCGCGCTGCAACTGCGCGAGCCTGTCAAATGGTCTGTGTAAGGGGTGAGGCTTCACCCTGAAGGAGACACTGATGACTATGAATGCTGTTAGCCCGGAGCGCGAGGAACGT